>CAZJJF010000244.1:3412-6277 GCA_964546245.1 uncultured Anaerolineales bacterium | reverse complement strand
CGGTTGAATTGCCCGACGCCCCCCTGCAACAAGCTGAGAGGCATGATCAGGTAGCGCGCCTGCGCCTCCAGGTCCTCGTACTCCTGGGCGCGTCGCTGGTTGGCGCGCACATGGAACAGGCAATCGGCAAACTCTTCACCATCGACAAGTCGCCGCAGGTTCAGGTAGTAGCGATACTCGCCCACGCCGTAGAAAGCCTGGTACAGCGAGGTCAGCCGCTGCTGCCCGTCCAGCACCAGGTAGGTCGTCTTGCGGTCCTTGAGGGGCGGCGCGCCCTCGAACTCGCGGGCGGCGAAATAGCCCTGGCTATTGCGGATACGCAACAGGCTGCCCGCCGGGTAATCGCTGGCAATGGAGGCCAGCAGGTCCTGGACAGCGTGGGGGTCCCAAACGAAGTCACGCTGGAAATCGGGCAGGGCCGCCTCACCGCGGTCGATTTGGGTGAGCAATTCTTTGAGATCACGAGCATTAGTATCTTCGTAAACGGCCATCAGGCGCGCCTCCCAATTCTGCGGAGCGGCCCCCATCCCAGGATAGGGGCCGCCTCCTTTGGCTCTTCGTCGTTCGTCCTTCGTCGCGCCGCTACTCCTCCAGCGTCGAGACGTCGCCTTCCGACATTCCCAGCGCGCGGGCCTTGAGGACGCGACGCATGATCTTGCCGCTGCGTGTCTTGGGCAGCGTCGTCGGGAAGTAGATTCTGTCGGGCGTGGCGATGGGGCTGATCTCGCGGCGTACGTGATGCTTCAGATCCTCGGTCAGGCTGTCACTGACCTGGTAGCCGTCGCGCAGCAGCACCCAGCAGTGGATGCCCTGCCCCTTGACCTCATCGGGCAGGCCGATGGCGGCCGCCTCGGCGACGGCGGGGTGGCTGACCAGCGCGCTCTCGATCTCCGCCGTGCCCAGGCGGTGGCCGGACACGTTGATGACATCGTCGATGCGGCCGATAATCCAGAAGTAGCCGTCGGCGTCCTTGCGAGCCGCGTCGCCCGCCAGATATACACCGGGGAACTTGGCCCAGTAGGTGTTAATGTAACGGTCGGGGTCGCCGTAGATGCCCGCCAGCATCGCGGGCCAGGGATACTTGATGACCAGGAAGCCCTCCTGGTCGGCCTCGGTCGACTCTCCGTTCTCGTCCACCACGTCAGCCAAGATGCCGGGGAAGGGGCGCGTGGCCGAGCCGGGCTTGAGGGCGCGGGCCGGTGTCGGCGTGATCATGAACGCGCCGGTCTCGGTCTGCCACCAGGTGTCGATGACGGGGCAGCGATTCTGCCCGATGTAGCGGTAGTACCAGCGCCAGGCCTCAGGGTTGATGGGTTCGCCGACCGTGCCGAGAATCTTGAGGCTCGACAGGTCGTGGCGCTTGGGCCAGGCGGGACCGAAGCGCATCAGGCCGCGAATGGCCGTCGGCGCGGTATAGAAGTGGCTGATACCGTACTTGGCAATCAACTGCCACCAGCGGTCGGGGTAGGGGAAGTTGGGCGCGCCCTCGTACATAAAGGACGTCAGCCCCAGGATGAGCGGCGCATAGACGATGTAGCTGTGGCCCGTGACCCAGCCGGGGTCGGCGGCGCACCACCAGCGGTCCTCGTCGCCCACGTCGAAGGCGTACTTCAGGGTGCTGGCGATGCCTACCTGATAGCCGCCGTGGAGGTGGACCAGGCCCTTGGGCTTGCCGGTCGAGCCGGACGTGTACAGCATGTACAGCGGGTCAGTGGCCTCCATCACCTCGGTCTCGCTACTGGGCGTGGCTATGGGTAGGCTCATCAGATCGTCGTACCAGAAGTCGCGCCCCGCCTCCATGTTGACGGTGTTGTTGGCGCGCCTGACCACGATGACCTTCTCGACGACGGGGCTGCGTCGAATCGCCGCATCCACGATAGTCTTTAGGTCGATGACCTTGCCGCGCAGCCAGTTGCCGTCCTGGGTGATGAGCACACGGCTTTGGGCGTCCTCGATGCGGTCGCCCAGCGCATTCTCCGAGAAGCCGCCGAAGACCACGCTGTGGATGGCCCCAATCTTGGCGCAGGCCAGCATCGCCACCATGATCTCAGGGATGCGGCCCATATAGATGGTGACGCGGCCCCCCTTCTTGACGCCCATGCCGCGCAGCACGTTGGAGAACTTGGCGACCTCGCGGTTGAGAGCGTAGTAAGACATGGTCCGCATGTCACCCGGCTCACCCTCCCAGATGAGGGCCAGCTTATTCTTGCGCCAGGTCTTGACGTGGCGGTCGAGGGCGTTGAGGACGATATTGGTCTGGCCGCCCACGAACCAGCGGTAGAAGGGCGCCCGGCTCTCATCCAGCGCGCGATCCCACTTCTTGTACCAGTCCAATTCTTCCGCCTGCCTCTCCCAGAAGGCCGGGATATCCTTGACGGAGTCGGCGTAGAAGGCATCAGGGTCCTTGATATAGGAATGCTCGACAACCGCGGGGTCAGGCACGTAAACCTCGTGCTCGGCCTCCTCGATGTCGGCGACGCGGCGCGCTTCCAAGACCAGATCCGACATAACGGAAACCTCCTCTGAGAGTGGCATCGGCAGATAAACAACCAGGCGCGGTTATTGTAAGCCGTGCAGCGGTCGAGTCAAACCCTGGCCGCCGCACGGCTCCAGCAATTCTACCCGCCGCCCAGCGCTACGCCAGCGGGTCACCCACGCTTCGCCCTGAGCCGCAGGCGAAGGGCCTCCGCCACCACGCGCCTGAGACGTTGTCACGCCGCGTGGGCTAGCGCTACCCGCGCCCCGCCCCGCGCCACCGCCACCACCTGCTCGATACTGAGACTATCGCCGTCCAGGAGAATCAGGTCCGTCATAGGAATAAACCTCGTCCTTGAGGGAAGTATGCATCGTAGTTGACCCTTCTGC
>CAZJJF010000244.1:0-3312 GCA_964546245.1 uncultured Anaerolineales bacterium | reverse complement strand
TGCCCGACACTTCAGCTGAGACTGCAAGAAGGGAAGCACACTGGGGAGAAGGATGGAAGAGAGAGAAATCCTGGCTTGCACGCCGCAGGCATTGAACCAGAACGGATTCAACTTGTCAGCCGACTTGCCTTATGGCCTTGAGGTCGACCATCTCCGCAATTCTATGCAGGATTTGCTCAATTTCCTGGGCTTTGTGAACCAGCAACTCCATTCGCGGGAGATACAGCGGCTCGAGTCGATGCTGATGCCAGCCAATTTCAGCAGCATCGTTGGTGAATTCATGTCCTCGACCATTCCTCGATATTGTAGCGGTCTCGTGAAGAATCGGTTCCACAATGGTCATCCGGACCTACTTCCCAGGGGCATGTTCAAAGACGACGCTGCACAACATGTTAGCGAAGGTATCGAGATCAAAGCATCACGGCGCATGAGTGGCTGGCAGGGGCACAATCCGGAGGATGTGTGGTTGATGGTATTCGTCTTCGACAGCAATACCAACAATCTTCGCGATATGACACCGAGGCCGTTCCGCTTCGTCAGTGTCTTCGGCGGTAGGCTGACAAGAAGTGACTGGTCGTTTTCGGGAAGGTCGGGCGAGAGCCGCCGAACCATAACCGCGAGCGTTACTCGATTGGGCTACCAGAAGATGGCCTCGAACTGGATCTACCGAGCCTAGAGGTCGAGCATATCCAACATGGAAAGCTGATCTCCATCAGCCTTCACCCGGAGACGGCTAAGACTTGGTATGGCTTGTGTTGCCATCTCAAAGTAGTCGGAGTAGCGTTCGATCCCCACACTCGCAATTCCTTGGGCTTCTGCCGCCGCGATGGTAGAGCCTGACCCCATGAACGGATCCAGAACTATCCCATAGCCCACTGGGAGCGCAGCTCGCACAATCTGCCGCAGAAAAGACTGCGGCTTCAGGCTTGGATGATTAGCGATTTCTCGCTCACGACGGGAGGTGCGTTCACTGATGATGACGTCGTTGAAAGGTCTATCACTGCTGATTCGACGCAGGCCCCCCGTACCGTACTTGCGCAGGCTATCGCTGACGCGCATCCCTGCCGGCAGAGGCTTCCGAAACAGCCCCCACGGCTCATAACAGCTACGAGGCATGGAACAGACCTCCGGAAACTCATCCTCTGCGTTCTTCGGCCGGTCGCCGCCCCTAAAGGTTCGGACGAGCCGGATGAGCTCGCCCCGGAATTCTAGGCCCCCCTCAACCAAAGCAGCGAATACCAACTGCGACAGAAACGCGTTGCTGGCAATGAATACGTGGCCACCTGGGAGCAACGCGTGTACAGTCAACTTGCCCCATTCGACGAAGAAGCGACGCAGTGTCTCTCGTTCGCGAGGATTCAAAGCTGTGAATCTTGGCAAGGGCGCCCGGTTGCTCCCATCAAAGGATGGTGGGATACGCCAAATCCCTCCATTGCCATTGGTGCGCTTTTCGATCTGGTCGAAGTTGTACTCCTTGACGCCATACGGCGGATCTGTGACGATGGCGTGGATGCTACCTTCTGGGATTCTGCCCATCCACTCGAAACAATCAGCGTGAACGATTATTGCTTTTTCGAATCGCTGTGTTGCATAGTCGAGATTGAATGTATCAGGAGTGTTCATGTTCTATTCCTCCTCGACTACTTGCCCAATCGTGTAGGTGGGACTCATCTCTCGCAGGAGTTTGCCGAAACTCTGGCGAGCTTGATCGTCGGAGCGAAGAATGTTCTCGAACTCTGTGATGCTCACAATGATGGCTTGGGCTGTATTACGCCGGCGAACAATGTACCGAGTGTCGTTCTGGACAACATCATCTAGTATACGCCCGAAGTTGTTCTGGGCATCTGTCGAAGTCACAACCTTTGTTCCCATCGGTTCCTCTTGGATAAGTTGGCTAATTTATCCAGATCATACAGTAAGGTGTGGCTCTTGTCAAGGGGCCAGTGTGGGTTTTCCCTATCCCGGTCTCAAGTCGAGGAACTGAGGACGCCCTGACCCCAGGTGGGTCAGACGCGCCGACAGCAATCTTCCGAAGGTGGCTGACCAGGGCGCCACCCATCCCCAGCCCGCTTCGAGCGGGCTTCCCGTTCTTGCCACCGACTTGCTGTCGGTGGCAACTCCCGCCGACTGGGGAAGACAGCAACGCCCCCGACACACTGTCGGGGGCGTAAATGACCTGGGAAAGCCTCGATCTACGCCGGCTTCATCTGCACCAGCGCGCCCATCGTGCCGCGAATCAGCTCGACGGACTTGTTCAGCGCGGCGCGCTCCCCCTCGTCCAACTCGACCTCGATGATCTCCTCGACGCCGTTGCGGCCGAGCTTGGCCATCACGCCGAAGTACATATCCTTCAGCCCGTACTCGCCATCCAGATAGGCCGCGACGGGCACAATCAACTTGCGGTCGTTGAGAATCGCCTCGACCATCTGCGCACTGGCCGCGCCAGGCGCGTAGTACGCGCTCGTGCCGAGCAGCTGCACGATCTCGCCGCCGCCCTTGCGCGTGCGCTCCACAATGGAGTCCAGCTTCTCCTTCGACATCGTCTGCATCAGCGGCACGCCGCCGACCGTCGCCGACCGTACCAGCGGCACCATCTCGTCGCCGTGGCCGCCGATAGTGAAGGCCTGCACGCTATGAACCGAGGTATTCAGTTCCTGGGCGATGAAAGTGCAGAAGCGCGCGCTGTCGAGGATGCCCGCCTGACCCATAATGCGGTTCCTGGGGAAGCCGCTGGTCTTGTAGGCCACGTAGGCCATCGTATCCAGAGGGTTCGTCACCATGATGACGATGGCATTGGGCGAGGTACGCTTGACCTCGTTCATCACGTCGACGACGACCTCTTCGTTCTTGGCGACCAGGTCCTCGCGGCTCATGCCCGGCTTGCGGGGGAACCCGCCAGTGAAGACGATGACGTCGGAGCCTTCGGTCGGCCCGTACTCGGTCGTGCCCATAATGCGGGCATCGAAGCCCATCACCGGGCCGCACTGGAGCAGGTCCAGCGCCTTGCCGGCCGGCATCGTCCCGGCGGCCGGGATATCCTTGAGCACAATATCGCCCAGGTTCATGGGCGCCAGCCACAGCGCGACGCTGGCGCCAACGTTGCCCGCGCCGATGATTGTGATTTTGTTGCGAGCCATACCACCTCTCCTTCGCGACAGGGATTGGGAATCAGCAGTGAGCCGGGGGAATTATAGCACGGCGAATGTAACCCGTGAAACGTGAGGCGCGGGGGGGGCGGGGAACCAGAGAAAAGTGCATAAACGGAAACCCATTAAACATTAACGCCCCAACCCCCACCCCCATGACGCCCCC
>CAZJJF010000243.1:5691-6295 GCA_964546245.1 uncultured Anaerolineales bacterium | reverse complement strand
GCGGGTGTAGTAGCTGCGCTCCGCGGGGTCTTCGCCCCACGAGCCGCGCGAGTCGAAGACACGGGTGTAGAACAGGTCGCGGAAGGGGTGCGGCGTGTTCCAGTCGAAGCGGGTGAAGGCGGCTACCGAGGATAGCGTCTGGCACAGCATCGGGTAGTTCTTGTGCTCTCGAATCTCCGTTTCCAGGAAGCTGCTGATGGGCGAGTCGTAGGCCGCCAGTTGGGTCATGAAGTCGTACAGCGGCGTCGCCCCCAGCACCGTCTGACCGTGGCGACCGAGGGCATCCAGCAGGACATCCTGGGCATACGCGTCGTAGAAGATCAGGTGGATAGGCGCGGCGCGCTGCCCCTCGGCGTCGGGCGCGGCCAGCTCGATGACCGCCCGCACGGTCTCTTCCACCCAACGCACCAGCAGCTCACGCTCGGCGCTGTCGCTGGTTGGCGGCGCATCGGCCGTCTCGACCACCGCGCGGCGGCGCGCGGGCTGCCCGGCCTCGTTCGCTACCACCAACGCCCCCAACAGGTAGACCCGGTCGTGAAGGTAATCATGCTGAGCATCGATGTAGACGCGGACGAGGTGTGGGTTGTGCGTCGCGTCGCTGTGG
>CAZJJF010000243.1:0-5681 GCA_964546245.1 uncultured Anaerolineales bacterium | reverse complement strand
ATGTAGTCGAGGCTGGCGATGTCCTCCTTCAGGTACTTGCGATAGCGGCGGGCGCGCAGCACCAGCTCATCGAGCCGCGCCCCGACCGGCCAGGCCGTCGCCGCCGCCCGCACCTGCTCCTCGCGGCCCACCGCCGGCAAGAGCAAGGCGGCATGCCGCGCCTGAACCAGCCGACCAGTATCATCCCGTGGCGGCAACTCCTTTAGCGTCGCCAGGGCGTGCGTCGTCGTCAGCCCCACCCGCCGCAGGGCGATCTTGTCCTGCATGGTCAGGTAGGGCAGCAGCGACAGGTCATCGTGCTGGCGTGCCCACTTCAGGCACAGCTCGTTGAACAGGCAGCCGTCGCACTTGTAGGTCAGGTGGAACGGCAGGTCATCGAAGGCGGTCTCCGCCACCCGCGCCGCCGTTGAGTCGGGGCGCGTCACCAGGTCGGCTACCGAGTCCAGGTAGTCGGCCGGCCGCGCCACGACCTCCAGGTAGGCATTCTCGACGCCCAGCCGCTCGCGAGCCGCCGCGCGCTGCGTCGTCAGGTCGACGTCGGGGTCGGGCGCGGCGTGGCCCTCGCCCTCGACCGGCCCCCGGTACAGGACGCCGATGTCCAGGCTGGCGAGGGGCACACCCGCGTCGGCCAGCAGCCGCGACATCATGGCGTGGTAGAAGGCGACTTGCAGGCGATGCTCCACCCGCGCCGCCGTCGAGGTCTTGGTATCGGCAATCAGCGCGCGCAGCTCGCCCGCCGCATCGCGTTCCAGGCGTAGGATGTCGATGTCGCCTGTGACCTGCCAGTCGCCCAGACCCACGCTCAGGCGCGGTTGAAACAGCGCGTGCGTCTCCCCGGCCGCCAGCCCGCGCGCCGTCGCGACCACCGCCGCGTTGTCGTCGCCGCGCCGCGCGCCAATTGCTGCTTGCGCCAGGTTGAGGGACGGGTACGCCGCCGCAATCTCGCCCTCGACGCCCTTCTCGAACTCGCGCCCCATTTCGGTCAACAGGGGCGGAATCGCCTGCGGGGCCACGTCATAATCGCGCAGAAAGCGCTGCCCGCCGTGGCGCGACTGGAGTTGCAGCCGCAAATAACGCTCGCACTGGTCGAGGCGGATGAACTGCGCCACGTCAGTCGGCGTCACGCGCCGCCCCGTCGCGGGCATGGGGGGGAGGTTCAGGTCAGGCATAAGCGTACCTGTGACAGGGATGTCTTGGGGGGTAGCCAGCAGTATACCTTTCCCCCGTGGCAGACGCAAACCCACGCCCACGGCTACGCCCTCGCCACCCTCTTGGGCCCGGGAAGAATGGGCCGCGGACGGACGCGTATAAACGCGGACGAGAAGATGACTTCCTTAATCCGCGTCTGTCCGCGTTCGTCCGCGGCCCCTCGTCCTGGCCGGCAGCGGCGGCGGCGGCGGTGGCCGCCCCGCGGTGGTCGGTGCTATAATTCCCCGCATGTACTGTTTTCAACGTGTTTGGCTCCTCGCGCTCGCCTTGCTCCTGCTCAGCCTCGCCGCCTGTCAGAAGGCCGATACCCCCCGACCCACGCCGCCCCCCGGCGACATGGCGACGCTGCGCGCGGCGGCTGCGACTCCCCCGGCCCCCGACGCCACCGCCCCGGCTATCGCCGCCGCCACGCCCGCCGCCAGCCTGACCCCACGCCCCACCAGCCCGCCTACAGCGGTTCCGATAGCTACCCCGGCCGGCCCCCTGGCCGATGCCATCGCCCGTCAGGCGGTGGGCGACCTGGACGCGGCCATCGCCACCTATCGCGGCCTGCTGAGCGCGACGCCCGCCGCCGCCGATGCCGCCGCCGCTCGCTACTGGCTCGGCGAGGCGTTGGCCGACGACGGCGATACAGCGGGGGCGATTCGCGAGTTGAACGCATTCGTCACCGACAACCCGCGCCACCCGCTGACGCCCGCCGCCCTGTTCAGCCTGGGGCGGTTGACCTTCGCCGCCGGCCAGTGGGATGCCTCGGCCGATGCCTACGGGCGTTATGTCGCCTTGAATGGGCCGCTGGCCGACTACGCTCAGAATCGCGTCGGCAACGCCCACTTCTCGGCCGGCCGCTACGAGCAAGCCGCCACCGCCTACGAGGCCGCCGTGCGCCGCCCTGACGTGACCGCGCCGGTGCTGCGGGCCGCCTGGCATGGCCTGGGTGACACTCGCGCCCGGCAGCAGGATTGGGCGGGCGCGAAGGCCGCCTACGAGGGCGCGCTGGCCGCCGCGCCGGATGACGAGGACAGGGCCGCCGCGCTGTGGGCGCTGGTCCAGCTATCCCAGGCCCAGGGCGACACAGCGAGCGCCCGCGCCACGCTGCGCCGCCTGTGGACCGACTACCCCAAGACCGGCCCCGCCTACCAGGCGGTGACCCGCGACGCCGACGGCGGCGACCCGGCGCTGCAATACGGGCGCGGCGTGACCGCCTACCAGCGCGGCGACAACGCCCGCGCCGTGGACGCGCTGAACCGGGCGGCCGACGACGACCCGGCCCACCCCGCCGATACCCACATCTACGCCGCCGCCGCCTATCGCCGCCTGGGGCAACCCCAGAAGGCCATCTTCCACTACGACCAACTCATCGACACCCACCCAGGCGACCCGCTCATTTCCGATGCCCAGTTGGGCAAGGCGCGCGCCCTGCGCCGCGACGATAGCGAGGCCGCCCGCGCCGCGTATCGCGCTTTCCTCGACAAGGTCCCGAACCACGCCGAGGCCGACGTGGCAGCGTTGGAACTGGCGCAAACGACAGAGGCCGCCGCCGACTGCCAGACGGCCATCCCCCTCTACCAGGCCGCCGCCGACCGCTACGCCACGCCGGCCGGCTGGGACGCGCGGGCGCGGCTGGCGCTGTGCCACATGGAACTGGGAAACACCGGCGCGGCGGCCCAGGCGTGGCAGGCCCTCGCCCAGGCGTCCGCCCCCGACCGCCAGGCCCAGGGACTGTACTGGCTGGGAGAACTGGCGGCGAGCCGCGACCCCGCCCGCGCCGCCGACCTGTATCGCCAGGCGGCGGCCGCCGCGCCGGGCGAGTTCTACGCGGCGCGGGCGACGCAGGCGCTCAACACCCGCCCCGCCCGTCGCGAGGGCGTCGATGACACGGCCGCCGCCGAGGCGTGGCTGCTGGCAAAGACGGGCCGAACGGCCGACGACCTCACCAGGGCCGAGCGAGCCATTCGCGAGAGTCCGGACATCGCGCGCGCCCGCGCCCTCTACGAGCAGGGGCTACGCGAGTCAGCGGCCCGCCACCTGGGGCTGCTACGCCGGCGCTATCAGGATGACCCGCTGGCCCTCTACTATCTGGCCCGCGCCGCCAACGACATGGGTGGCTACAACGCCGGCATGGCCGCCGTCGAGACTCTCGCCACGGCGTTGAGCGTTCCGCTGGAGGCGCTGCCCGCCGCGATTCAGGCGCAAGCCTTCCCCCGCCCCTACCGCGCCCTCGTGGAGCAGGCGGCGGCACGCCACGGCGTCGATCCCGCGCTGCTGTACGCGCTGATGCGCCAGGAGAGCCGTTTCGAGGCGGGCGTGACGTCGGCGGCGGACGCGCGCGGACTGATGCAGATTCTGCCCACCACCGGCCAGAGCATCGCCCGCTCCCTCGGCCGCGAGGGCGTCGCTGCTGATGACCTTTTCAAGCCCAGCGTCAACATCGACCTGGGGGCGGCCTTCCTGGCCCAGCAACTCAGGCGCTTCGACGGCGAGACGTGGGCCGCGCTGGCCGCCTACAACGCGGGGCCAAATGCCGTGCCGCGCTGGCGCGAGGCGGCCGAGGACAGCGCGCGGCAGATCGAGGCCATCGACTATCCGGAGACCGCGACCTACGTCCGCAAGGTACTGAGCTACTGGGCGCAGTACGCCGCGTTGTACGGCTGAACAGAACCCAGGGTGGGATTGCTCGCGGCGGATGTGACCATCCAGCGCGAGCAGCGTCAGCACTCTCATGCCTGGGCATTGTTATCGAAGTTGTAGCCCGCGTGAAGCTGGTTACAATTGGTGGGAACCAACATAGTTTTCAAGCGAGGGAGAACCGTGAGCATCAAGCGAGTGAGCGCGTGGTTGACATTGCTGCTATTAGCGCTGGCGCTGGCCGCCGTGGCCGTGCCTTCCGCCCTGGCCCAGGGCGGCTTCCGCCCCATTGTGCTACCGATGAACGTGTCGGTGGCCGCCAATGCCCAACCTGACGTGGCAAAGCTGGCGAGCGCGCCGCGCTACGCCATCAACCTGACCCTCGACCCGGCCAATCTCAGCTACACCGGCCGCCAGACCGTCACCTACACCAACACCGACACGGCCCCACTGACCGACATCGTGTTCCGCGTCTTTCCCAATTCGTGCGCCCTGTACGGCTGCGGCGAACTGAAGGTGATGGGCGCGACTGCCGGCGGGCAGACCGTCGCCACGACCAGCGACCTGGAAGGCACGGCTCTGCGGGTGACGCTGCCTCAGGCTGTCGCGCCAGGGCAGAAGGTCGACGTGACACTCGATTTCCAGGGGCGCGTGCCCGCCGACTTTGGCCCCGACCGCCAGGGCTATGGCATCTACAACTACGGCTCGGCATTGCAGACCCTGATGCTCGCCAACGCCTATCCGGTGCTGGCGGTGCGGCAGAACGGCCAGTGGGTCGCCGACCCCGTTTACCCCGACGGCGACGCGGTGTTTAGCCCCACCGCCTTCTACGACGTGAGCGTCACGCTACCGGGCGGCTGGTCGCCCATCGCCACCGGCAGTACCATTTCCGATGTCGGCTCCGACGGCGCGCGTACCGTGCGCTACAGTTCCGGCCCGACCCGCGATTTCATGCTGGCTGTCGCGCCGACCTGGAACAAGGTCAGCCAGCAGGTGGGCGAGACGACCGTCAGCAGCTACTACCTGGGCGATACGAAGGCCGCCGCCGAGAAGGCCCTGGAGATTGGCGTCAAGTCGATGGAGATCTACTCCAGGCGGTTTGGCCCCTATCCGCTCACGCAACTGGACATCGTGCCCGCGCCGCTGTTCAAGGCAGCGGGGGTCGAGTATCCGGGTCTGATTCTCATTGAAGCCAACTACTACAACCGGCCCACTGAGCCGTCCTTCGAGATGACCGTCGCCCACGAGGTCGCGCATCAGTGGTGGTACAGTACCATCGGCAACGACGTCATCAAGTCACCGTGGCTGGACGAGGCGCTGACCCAGTATGCTACGGCCATCTACTACGAGGACCGCTACGGCAAGGACCGTTTCAACCGTCTCATCAGCGGCTGGGAGCGCACGGTCGATGCCCTTGTCGCCAAGGGCGACGATGACGTTGTGGGCGAAGGGCTGGCTCACTTCGAAGGTGGCAACCACTACGGCCCCGTGGTCTACAGCAAAGGCCCGCTGTTCTTCCACGCCGTCCGCCAGCGTCTCGGCGATGAAGCCTTCTATCGCGGCTTGCAGAGCTACTACCAGCAGAACAAGTACAGGATTGCCACGCCGGAGCGGCTGATGGCCGCCTTTAACGCGGCCGGCGGCTCCAGGCTCGACGACCTGTACGACAAGTGGATTCTCAAGGCGGAGGGGCGGTAGCCTCTCGGGAGGACGGGCGATGCTGATCGACTACATCCAGGCGGCGATGGGCCACGCCACATTCAAGACCTACCCCGACGGCACGTATTTCGGAGAGATTCCAGGGTTACAAGGGGTGTGGGCAACGGGCCTGGGCCAGGACGCCTGCC
>CAZJJF010000242.1:0-6321 GCA_964546245.1 uncultured Anaerolineales bacterium | reverse complement strand
CAACCACTCCTTCATGCGACCCGGCGTCATTGCTACCGTGACAGCGGTGGTTGTCGGCATGCTCATCGGTAACCTGCTGTTCTAGCGACTACACAAGGATGATAGAACTCATGGACCATATCAACGCCATCGCCGCAGTCACCGGCATCTCGCCCAGCAACCTGGAGGCCGTCTTCGCCCTGGGTCAGCGGGCAACCTTCGCCCCTGGCGAGTACCTGTTCCACGAGTCGACCCCGCGCCACGGCGTGGGCTTCATCGAGAGCGGGGAAGTCGAGATTGTGCGGGGCCTGCACGGCGCTCGGACACGACTGGCCGTCCTCGGCCCCGGCGCTATGATCGGCGAGGGCGCTCTCCTCGACGACTCGGCCCACTCCACCAGCGCCTTCACCCGCCACGGCGCGACGGTCGTGGTAGTGCCCCGCGCCGCCTGGGAGAGCCTACGCGAGTCGCACCCCGACGTCTATTATCGTTTCGTGGCCCACGTGGCGCGGCGGCTGAGCGAGCGGCTACGCTACGCCTCTGAGCAAATCGCCAGCGAAGAGGATCCCGAGCGCGCCATCGGTTCTGTGCGCCGCGAGCATGACTCCCTGGGCGAGCGCGAGTTGCCCAACCACGTCTACTATGGTGTGCAGACCCTGCGCGCCCTGGAGAACTTCCCCATCTCCGGCATCCCGCTGAGCAACTTCGGCCACTTCGTGGACGCCCTGGCCTTCGTCAAGAAGGCGGCCGCCCAGGCTAATCACGAGTTGGGTGTCCTCGATGCCGACAAGGCGGGCGCCATCTGCGACGCATGCGACGACATCCTGGCGGGCGAGATGATCGACGATTTCGTCGTCGATATGATTCAAGGTGGCGCGGGCACGTCGACGAACATGAACGCCAACGAGGTCATTGCCAATCGCGCCCTGGAACGCCTGGGGTACGCCAAGGGCGAGTATCAGCACCTCCACCCCAATGACCACGTCAACCTGTCCCAGTCGACCAACGACGCCTACCCCACGGCCATCAAGCTGGCGGTCGTGCTTGCCCTGCGCGATACGACGGCCGCCATGCGTGAGTTGCAGGAGGCCCTCAAGGCCAAGGCCGACGAGTTCGCGGATGTACTCAAGATGGGCCGCACCGAGAACCAGGACGCTGTGCCCATGACCCTCGGCCAGGAGTTCAGCGCGTATGCGATCATGATCGGCGATGGCATCCGCACCCTGACCCACGCCAGCGATGAGATGCTAGAGATCAACATGGGCGCAACGGCCATCGGCACTGGCATCAATAGCCCGCCGGGTTATGCTGAGCTGGTCACGCGCAAGCTGGCCGACGTGAGCGGCATCCCCGTCCGCAAGGCTGATAACCTGGTGGAGGCGACGCAAGACAGCGGGGCATTTGCCTATATGTCGGGGGCCTTGAAGCGCGCCGCCGTCCAGCTCTCCAAGATCTGCAATGATCTACGCTGGCTGTCGTCGGGGCCGCGCTGCGGCCTGTACGAGATTACCCTGCCACCCATGCAGCCCGGCTCGTCCATCATGCCCGGCAAGGTCAACCCGGTCATCCCGGAGGTCGTCAACCAGATCTGCTACCAGATCATCGGCTACGATATGACCATTTCC
The DNA here is from genome assembly GCA_964546245.1 of uncultured Anaerolineales bacterium. Classification (GTDB taxonomy): domain Bacteria; phylum Chloroflexota; class Anaerolineae; order Epilineales; family JAHCIE01; genus JAHCIE01. Next base: position 4,717 of record CAZJJF010000242.1, on the reverse strand, counting down.
ATGGCGGCTGAGGCGAGCGAGCTAGAACTGAACATGGCCGAGCCGATCATCGCCTACGATCTGCTCCATGCCCTGATGCTACTCAAGAACGCCTGCATCACCCTGACCAGCCGCTGCGTCTCCGGCATCCATGCCAACCGCGAGCGTTGCCGCGAGTATGTCGAGAACAGCATCGGCCTGGTGACGGCTCTCAACCCCGTCCTGGGCTACGAACGCTCATCCAGCGTCGCCAAGGAGGCTCTCGCCACCGGTCGTAGCGTGTACGGTCTCGTCCTGGAAAAGGGCTGGCTGTCCCGTGAGGCGCTGGACGACCTGCTCCGCCCCGAGAACATGACCCACCCGCGCCAGTGGACGGCGTAGGCGGCGACCACCGCCTGCCCCGCGCGCGTCGCCACCAGGCGCGCAGAGACTACGGAGGGCACGCGCGGGGAAGGGAATCTTCCCCGCGCGTGTCTTTCCGTGCTTCCCCCGGCGGCCCTGCCTTCGTCGGCCAAGGCTTATCCCCCAGGTACGCCAAGAGACCTCCCACTGATGGGAGGTCGAGGACAACGCGATATTCAGTTGATGTCTGCTGCCTGGCGAGTCCAGGCGGTCGCGCTACATCGCGCTTCCCAGGGTCAGGTCAGGGCCGGCGATGCTCAGCGAGTAGGCCATCGGGAAGCCCGACTCGTTGTAGACCTGGACGTAGTAGGTCCCGGCGTCATGCAGCACGCCCTGCCACAGCTTGGGGTGGCCGATGAAGGCGTCAACGCCGACCAGCTCGTCACGCGCCTTCTCGGTACTGTAGTCAACGTTGGGGGAGCCGATGGCCCACCACGCCTGGTCGTAGATGGGGTTACCCGCATTATCATGCCTGGCCATGCCCTCCGCGTTGACGGCTACGGGCGGCAGTGCGTCGTCCATGACCAAACTGGCGGTTTCCGGATCGTACAGCCGGAAGCCAGTATTGTGGGCCACGTCGGGGTTCGACGCATCGCTGAATTGCAGCAGAATCTGCTGCGTCCCGATGGTGAGGCCATCCCGCTGATCCCGCTTCATCTGCTCGACGGTGTACTCCTGGGGGACGTTGAACTTGAACCACGCACTCTGGCCAGGCGCGAGGGTCCCTTGCGCGGGCGCGACAGTCAAGGGCAGCGCCTTGCCGATGTCCGACGGGCCACTGGCTGCCGAGACGCCCATCGCTGAGAGCGCCAACAGCGCGGCCACCACAACACCTATACCCAACAAACGACGGAACATCATTCTAGCCTCCTGACACTAACTAGGGTTCGCAGGCTACCAACGACTTAGTCCAACCGCCTGCTCCAATAGTAGACACGCGCACGCGGGGCATTAGTTTCGCGGGTTGTCATTTCGCTACCAACCGGGGCGGAAGATACTACTTCTGGGGGATGCGCGAGCGGCGAAAAGCTGGTAGTGTGGGGAGTACACGACGCCCTCTCCAGGCGGCGCCGACTCTTGCGTCGTCCAGCGCCTGGCATCCTCCTTCCATTCCACCCTGCTTCCCGTCGGCATCCTCCAACGATAGGCCTGCGCGCCCTCACATCTGCTGGGCGCCAGCCCTCTCGTCAGTCAGAGCGGAGCGGGCTGATGAGTGTCTTGCGAGTTCACCTGTTCGGCGGTGTCCGCGTGGAACGAGACAGCCTGGACGGCGATTTGCGGCTGACGCGCCGGGTCCAGGCGCTACTGGCCTATCTACTCTTGCAGCCACGCCCCCACCCGCGCGAGGTGCTGGCCGACCTGCTGTGGGGCGAGCAAGACGCCAGCCGCGCGCGCAGTTGCCTCAGCACTACGCTGTGGCGCTTGCGCCGCGCCCTGGCGGATGGGGGCTACGCCGAGAATCTACTGGTCACGACGCCGGCCGGCGAGGTGGGCATCGATCGCGAGCGCGGTGTCTGGCTGGATGTGGCGACCTTTGAGGCTGAGGCGCGCCGCGTGATGGTTCAGCCACCCAGGGCAGTGGCGGCGGCCGACGTGAGCGCGCTGGAAAACGCGATCCACCTCTATACCGGCGACCTGCTCGAGGGCTTCTACGATGACTGGGCGCTCCGCGAGCGCGAGCGCGTCCGCTCCCTCTATCTGTCTTCCCTGCACTATCTGCTCCGCTACTACCAGTATCGCGGCGACTATGCGCGCGCGCTAACGTGCGGGGCCAGCATCCTGGACCTCGACCCACTGCGCGAAGACATCCACCGCGCTGTTATTCGCCTGCATCTGGCGGCGGGGCAGCGCACCCTGGGCTTACGACAGTACGACACTTGCCGTCGGCTCCTCGAAGAGGAGCTTGGCATCGACCCGATGCCTGAGACACAACAATTGCTACCCCTCCTGGTCCAGACCGACCCGCCGGATCATCCTGGGCCGCCAGCCAACTCAGCGCGCCAGGTGGTGGCGCTACAGGGCGAAGTGCGGCTCCTAACGGAGATCATGGCGGAATTGCAGCAACGGTTGCAGCGGCTGGTGGACGAGGTCGAGCGCCTGTCGCCGCCCGACACGCCGCACCGTCCCTATGCGCCTGGCCCCGACCCTTCGCTACCCCCTCACAACGCCTGAATCTCGGCCGTGATGCACGTGTGACGCAGCGGTGAGACCCACCGCGTAGAATAGGCTCCACATTGCAGCGGCGCGCCTACCCCAGGGCGCGCCTGATCCTGCGGTGTGTCGAGGCGACGAGAAAGGCACGCCCATCGTGAGCCTGCTTGGCGACCGCACCCTCGTCTTCGTCATCCGCATCTGGCAAGAGCCGCGTGAGATCGACGATGCGTCGTCTGGCTGGCGCGGGAGTATTGAGGCTCTCCAGGATGGTCGGCGCCGCTACTTCACGCGCCTCGAGGAGGTTCCAGCTTTCCTGGCCCCCTACGTCCAGGCTGAGCGCACGCCGCCGACCGCAATTCCGTCCGCCCGCCCCTTGTTCGACCGACTACGCCGCCTGACCCGGTGGCCGCGACACTGACCCGACCGCCCCCGCATCTGATAAGGAGAGAGGCCCATGCCGGTGACCCCAACCTACCCAGGTGTCTACATCGAGGAGATTCCGAGTGGCGTGCGCACTATCACCGGCGTCGCCACCTCCATTACCGCCTTCGTCGGTCGTACCCTGCGCGGCCCGACCGACGAGCCGACCACTATCAACGGCTTCGCCGATTTCGAGCGCGTTTTCGGCGGCCTGTGGACCGGCAGCTGGCTGGGCTACGCTGTCCGCGACTTCTACCTCAACGGCGGCAGCCAGGCCATTATCGTGCGCCTGTACCACCCGGACCCCGCGCCGCCCCCCAACGGTGGCGGCGGTGGCCCCCCGCCCCCACCACCGGCCAGCGCCGCCATCACCGTCGGCGGCCTGACCTTTGAGGCCGCTTACCCCGGCTCATGGGGCCAACGCCTGCGCGTGCGCCTCGACAACGACGTATCGGCGGATGTTGCCGCCAACATGGGGCTGACCAAGGACGACCTGTTCAATCTGACGGTGGTCGATACCACGCCGGGCGGCCGCACCGAGCAGTATCGCAATCTGACCTTGAAGGATACGCCAGTCGGCACGCCCCGCCGTGTCGAGCGCGTCCTTGCCGCCCAGTCGAAGCTCCTACGGTGGAAGGGCACTTTTCCGTCCCCTGCGCCGGCGATGCCCAACTTCGCCGACGTGGCCGCCAAGCAGAAGGCTCTCGACGACAAGCTCAAGGCCGATCCCAATGCTGACGTGAGCGCCGAACGCACCGCCCTCTACGGCGTCCTACAGAACGTCATGGACCCTGTCTCCAAGGCCGAGCGCATCCTGGCTGACAAGCTTGCCGCCAACCCCGCTGACCCGGCGGCCGCCGAGCGCGCCGCTCTGACGACGGCTCTCAACGGCGCGGCTGCCTCCGACGGGGGCGCGCTGGAGGATGACGACTTCATCGGCGCGGGCAAGGCAGGCGCGAAGGCGGGCTTGTACGCCCTGGAGAAGGCCGACCTGTTCAACCTGCTGGTCATCCCCCCTTATACGGGTGACCCGCCAGACGTGGACGATACTGTGGTGGCCGCCGCCGCCAGCTACTGCGAGATGCGCCGCGCCATGCTCCTCGTCGACCCGCCGAGCGACTGGACCGACAAGGACGCCGCCAAGAACGGCAAGGGAAGCCTCGTCACCAGCAGCAGGAATGCCGCCCTGTTCTTCCCGCGCCTGCGCCAGCCTGACCCGCTGCGGGACGACCAGAAGGGCAATTTCGCCCCCAGCGGTGCGGTGGCGGGTGTGTTCGCCCGCACCGACACGGCGCGCGGCGTGTGGAAGGCGCCGGCCGGCCTGGATGCGAGCCTGGTCGGCGTCCCGGAGTTAAGCGTCCCCCTGACCGACCCCGAAAACGGCGAGCTTAACCCGCTGGGCATCAACTGCCTGCGCGCCATGCCCGCCGCCGGTCGGGTCGTGTGGGGATCGCGCACCTTGCAGGGTGACGACCGTCTCGCCTCCGAGTGGAAGTACATTCCGGTGCGCCGCCTGGCCCTGTACCTGGAAGAGAGCCTCTATCGCGGCACCCAGTGGGTCGTCTTCGAGCCTAACGATGAGCCGCTATGGGCGCAGATTCGCCTCAACGTGGGGGCCTTCATGCAGAGCCTGTTCCGCCAGGGCGCGTTCCAGGGCCGCACGCCGCGCGAGGCCTACTTCGTCAAGTGCGACAAGGAGACGACGACCCAGGACGACATCAACCGGGGCGTCGTCAACATCGTTGTCGGCTTCGCGCCCCTC
>CAZJJF010000241.1:0-6351 GCA_964546245.1 uncultured Anaerolineales bacterium | reverse complement strand
GTCCCAATTGGCGATCTCGTCGGGATTGACGCCCGGACCGGTCTGCTCCATGACAGCCCAGAAGAAGTAGATGCGGCTGACCAGGGCGCCGGGTAGCTGAATGAGCAATCCCAGGCCCGCCAGGATACCCAACACCATATTCGCCCATCCGCGCCCTCTGGCCCAGCGCAGCGCGCCCACCAGACCCAGACTCAGCAGGGGCAGCGTTGGCACGAGTAGCCGCGGCCCCCACGCCCACGCCCCCCACCAGGCCACCCACGCGCCATGCAGCAACAGCAGCGTGAGCGACGCCCCCATGAGCCACCAACGCAGGCCGCGCGGCTGCCGCAGCAGCCACAACCCCGGCGCGGCTGCCAGCAGGATGGGCGCGTAGACGAACAGGCTACGGCCGGGCGAGACCAGCAGGCCCGCCGCTCCCAGCAGTGGGAAGGTACTGAAGCCCTCGCCGCCGTAGCCGCTATAGATCGGGTCAGCAAAACGGACCCAGTTGAACCAGGCAGTGACGCCCAGCGCGGCCAGCATGGGCGCACACGCCCACAGCGCCAGCCGCCAGCGACGCCCGCCCGCGTAGCCCCACAGGGCAAGCAGCAGAATGGGTGCGACGATAATCAGGCTGGTCTTGACCAGCGTCGCCAGCGCAATGCCCGCCCCTGCCAGCAGGGCGTCGCGGCTGCGCCGGCGATTGAGGGCGCGCGCCAGGCCGAGACTGGCAAGGGCATAGCCCAGCGCGCCCAGTGGCTCACTATAGAAGTTCTTGGCGTAGACCAGGGCAGGTGTAGCGAAGGCGAAAGCCAGGCTGGTGAGCAGGGCGTGGCGGCGGCTCGCGCCAATCTCCAGCGCGATCAAGAATAGCGCTGTCGCCGTCAGGGCCATCGCCAGCGGGCTGAGAAGTAGCGTCGTGTCTAGCAGGCCGATGGGTGGGAAGGCCGTCGCCAGGGCGACCAGGGGCGCGGCGGCCAGGGACTGCCCCAGGCCGTACTTGGCGTAGCGGTGGCCGTCGGGGCCGAGAGACGTGGGCGGGATGTATTGGAGGTTATCGGCGTGATCGACGTTGAACTCGCCGTGCTTGACCAGGCTCTGAGCCACGGCGAACATGTGCCCCTCGTCGGCCGCCAGGTCGAAGGAGCGCGTGTAGGCCAGCATGTAGGCGGCGAGAATCACCGCGAACAGGCTCAGCGCCAGCGGCCAGACGGGGCGCGGGGCGACATCGGCGGCGGGCGTCACCTGAGCCTCGCAGGGCGAGGCCGGCGGGTCGAGGGTGGGGGCGAGCATGCGCTACAGCAGGCCGGGCTGGTGGGCGGTATCGTCGTCGGGGAGGTCGAGGGGACGCAGGCTATGCTCGGCCAGGAAAGCTGCATCAGGGCCGCGCCAGCGATGGCGGGCCAGCACGACGCGGCCCTTGTCGTCGAAGGTGACGCCTTCGGCTTCGAGCAAGCGCCGCTGCTCCGGCCCACGGGTGCTGATGCCACCCTGGGCGTTGATGACGCGCTGCCAGGGCACGGGGCGGCGCACCGGGTAGCGGCCCAGGTCGGCCATAGCATAGCCGACGAGGCGCGCGTCGCACGTCCCACCGACAATCCTGGCGACGTCGCCGTAGGTCGTGACCTGGCCGGCCGGCACCTCGGCTACCACCAGGTAGATGCGTTCGTAGAGGGGATTCTCCATGCCGACGATTATAATACTGACATGACCAAGATGCCAGCCCTTCTATGCCAACACGTGAGCATGAGCTACGGCCCGCTGCAGGCGCTGCGCGACGTCAATCTGGCCGTGGCCCCCGGCGAGTTTGTCAGCCTGGTGGGGCCGTCGGGCAGCGGCAAGTCGACGCTGCTGCGCATCATCGCCGGGCTGACTGAGCCGAGCAGCGGGCGCGTCCGGGTGGACGGCATGACACCCGACGAGGCGCGCCAGGCCCGTCGCTACGGGATTGTCTTCCAGACCCCGACCCTCTACGGCTGGCGCACCGTCGCCGACAATGTGGCGCTGCCGCTAGAAATTAGCGGCGTGGCCCGGGACGAGCGTGAAGCGCGCACCGCCGAGGTGCTGGACCTGGTGGGGCTGGCCGAGTTCGCCCGCGCCCGCCCCTCACAACTGTCGGGCGGCATGCAGCAGCGGGTAGCCCTCGCCCGCGCCCTGGCCTACCGCCCGCCGATTCTGCTCATGGACGAGCCGTTCGCGGCGCTGGATGACCTGACGCGCGAACGGCTCGCCCAGGAGCTACTGAACATCCAGGCCCGCGCGGGCCTGACGATCTTCTTCGTCACCCACCATATCGCCGACGCGGTGTTTCTGTCTGACCGCGTCGCTGTTCTCAGCCCCCGCCCCGGCGCCATCCGCGCCGACATCGCCATTGAGTTGCCTCGCCCGCGCGGTCACGGAACGCGCGAAGACCCGGCTTTCCTGGCCGACATGGCCCGCGTGAGGAAGGAACTGGAGCTGAAGGATTAGGGATTGGAGATTAGGAGATTGGATCAATCTCCAATCTCCTAATCTCAAATCCCGCCTCTCCTAGATGCTCGCGCCACGGCGGCGGCCGACTTCCACACCCTTGACCGCACCCACCACCGCCAGGCTGATGACGGCCGACACGACGGCCTCGGCCGTGCCGTAGGTGACGCCGATGGGCACAATGACGGATGGAGCCAGCTTGCCGGTCAGGATGATCATCGTCACCACCAGCACTGTGTTGGTAAGCGAGCCGACCAGCGCGCCACCCGCGATGCCAACCGTCTCGTTGACGCGGCGGAAGGCGGCGTAGGCATACCAGGCGGCCACACCAATGAACAGGCGCGGCAGGATGGCGATGATAGGGTCGGTGAAGATGGGGTCAGCCAGCTGCGCCGCGCGAATCATGCTGCTGATGCCAAAGCCGAGGCCGGTCAGCAGGCCTGCCACCGGACCGCCCAGAATGCCCGCCAGGATGGTCGGGATCTGTAGCGTCGTGGCGCGCACGGGCGTACCGGGGATGGGAATAAAGCCGCCCACGGGCAACTGGCCCAGGACCAGCGTCACAGCCAACATGATGGCGGCAATGACCAGGCTACGCGTCGAAATCTTCATCGTGAGTCTCCTCTCAAGGTTGGGTAGAAGCTCGGTTAGCCAATCACTCGCGCCCACAGGCCGGCGTCAATCGCCGCCCAGGGGCCGAGAAGCAACACCGCCGCCAGAGCGACGGCCGCGCCAACAGCGACCCAGTCGGTGGGCCGCGCGTCGAGGTCCACGTAGTGGGTGCGCCCACCGCCGCCCAGGTAGGCCCGCGTCTCCATGGCCTCGGTCAGAGCGTCGGCGCGGCGGAGGCTGCTGGTGATGAGCGGGACGAACAGCGGAATGAGGCGGCGGATGCGGGTCACAAAGCCCGCCGCGCCCACGCCGAAATCCGCGCCCCGCGCCGCCTGCGCCTTCGCCAGCCGCTCCATCTCCTCGGCCAGCGTGGGCACAAAGCGGATGGCGATGGTCGCCACCAACGACAACTCATGGGCCGGAAGCCCCACCCGCTGCAAGGGCCGCAGACCGACCTCGATGCCGTGGGCCAGCTCGGTGACCGATGTGGTCATAGTCAGCAGGCTGACCAGCAGAATGAGGCCCAGGAAGCGCAGCGCAGACATGACGACCAGGCTGACGCCGCAACTGGTAATGCCCAGAAAGCCCCACTCGACGAAGGGCACGCACGTCGTGTCCGCCGCCACGGGCGGCGCGAACAGTTGGAACAGGGACAGAGTGATAATGAAAGGCAGGGCGGGCAGCACGCCGCGCAGGGCGTAGCCGACAGGGATGCGCGCCACCAGGGTCAGGGCCAGCATCATCGTCAGGAAGACAAGCGCGCCTGCGATGCCCGGCGCGAGGATGGCCGCCAGCAGCAGGACCACGAAGGCCAGCAGCTTGGCGCGCGGGTCGAGGCGGTGGATGGGCGAATCGGTCGGTAGATATTGGCCCACCGTCACATTACGCAGGAACTCAAACTCGCTCATAGGTCATCTCCCGCTGGAGCATGGGCGCCAGAACAGCGGTCGCCTCGTCGACGGTCAGCACATCGGTGGGCACGGCGTAGCCGCGTTCCCGTAACTCGACCATGACCTGGGTAACCTGGGGCAAGCCCAGGTTGAGCGTCGCCAGCGTCTCAGCCTGGCTGAACACCTGGCGGGTCGCCCCTTCCAACACGACTTGCCCGCCCGCCAGCACCACGATGCGGTCGGCGATCTCGGCCAGGTCGTCCATATTGTGCGTGGCGACGACCATAGTCAGGCCCTGGTCGCGGTTGAGGCGCACCAGCCTGGCGAGCAGGTCGGCGCGCGTGGCGGGGTCCAGACCGGCTGTCGGCTCGTCCAGGATGAGGACCTGAGGTTGCATGGCAAGCACCCCGGCCAGGGCCACACGCCGCCGCTGCCCGCCGCTCAGGGCGAAGGTCAGGCGATCCTTGAAGCCCTCGAAGTCGAGGTCCACCACGGTCATGGCCTCGCGGACCCGCTGCCGGACCGCCTCACGGTCGAGGCCCAGGTTACGCGGGCCAAAGGCGATGTCGTCGCCGACGTACTGCTCGAAGAGCTGGTCCTCAGGGTTCTGGAAGACCAGGCCCACCTGGCGCCGCACCTGGCGCACGTCGGCCTTCGGGTCGGCGAGATCGTGACCCAGGACGACCACGTCGCCGCGCTGCGGGCGCAGCAGGCCGTTGAGGTGTTGCAGCAGGGTGGACTTGCCGCTGCCCGTCGCGCCCACCACGCCCAGAATCTCGCCGGGGGCAACCGCCAACGTCGCGCCGCGCAGGGCCGTCGCCTCGAAGGGCGTCCCTTTGAGATAGACGTGACCCAGGTCGCGCACGGCGATGGCCGGCCCACCCGCTAGGGGCAGGGTGTCCCTGCCCTCCGGGGAGCCAGGGCGGGGAAACCCCGCCCCTACATTGCCTTCTCGGTGGTCGGTGGTCGGTGGTCGGTGGTCAACGCCCAGCCGGGTTGCCAGCTCCGCCGCCAGCGCGGCCGGCGTCAGAGCCAGGGGCAGGCTGGGATCGGCAGCCTGTAGCGCCGCGCTCAACTGGGCAGTCTTGGGTAGTTCCAGGCCCGCCGCCTGCAATACATCGGGGCGGCCAAACACCGCCGACGGCGTATCATCCGCCAGTACGCGCCCCTGGGCCAGGACGATCACCCGGTCCGCCAGGGCCGCCTCGTGCATGAAATGGGTGACCTGGATGACCGTCGTGCCCGCGCGATGCAGCCGGTCCACGATATCGAGGACCTCGCGGCGGCCGTGGGGGTCGAGCATGGCGGTCGCCTCGTCCAGCGCCAGAACGCGCGGATGCATGGCGAGGATGCCTGCGATAGCCACCCGCTGCCGCTGACCGCCCGACAGCATGTGGGGCGGTCGCTTGCGGTGGGCGGCCATATCCACGGCGGCCAGGGCGCGGTCGACGCGGTCGCCCAGTTCAGGCTGGTCCACGCCGAGGTTCTCCGGCCCGAAAGCCACGTCCTCGTCCACGACCGTCGCGACGAGCTGGTTATCGGGGTCTTGGAAGACCAGGCCGACCGTACTGCGAATTGTCTTTAGCTGGCTCTTGTCGCGGGTGTTAATCCCGTCAACCCACACGTCGCCCGACGTGGGTAGTAGCAGCGCGTTGAGATGGCGCGCCAGGGTCGACTTCCCGGAGCCGTTGGCCCCGACCAGGGCGATGCGCTCGCCGTCGGCGACGGTCAGGTCGATGCCGCGCAGGGCTTCGACCGTTGTGCCGTTGGGCAGGCGATAGGTATGCGTGAGGCCCTCAATCCGCAACATAAAACCCCTCGGTGGCACGAGGGGCAGGCAAGGTGGGCAGGCTGCGCCAACGGGACGCGCCATGCCTCACCCACGGTCTGCCGTCTCGGTCCAGACTGGATCCAAGCGATACCGCAGGCACACAATCTATGCGGATGATTGGCGCTGATGGCGGGCCGCCAGTCGCCGCCCAGTGGGGTCGGCGCACAACGGACGCCACGTATTAGAGCCAGCCTCGCGGCCACTTCTTACGCCTGTCGTGGCGGCGACGACAGTCCCCTACGCCTCTGGCGGCGCGTAGCGGGCGAACCAGTCCAGGACGCGGGTCAGATGATCCACGCGCTGCTTTGGTTCGCCACTGCGGGTCAACTCGTGGCCTTCGCGGGGGTAGCGTACCAGTTCGACCGTCTTGCCGCGCCGCCGCAGTATCGCGAAGAGCTGCTCAGCGTCGCTGATAGGCACCCGGTAATCCAGGTCGGCGTGCAGTATCAGCAGCGGCGTCTCGACGCGGTCAGCGTAGGCCAGCGGCGAATGCCGCCACAGCTTGTCCACCTCCTGCCACGGGATACCGTCGAACTCGTTCTCGATCAGCTCGTAGGCGTCGCTGGTGCC
>CAZJJF010000240.1:6009-6412 GCA_964546245.1 uncultured Anaerolineales bacterium | reverse complement strand
AGATCGTCAACGAGGAATTGATCAACCTGCTCGGTCAGCCGTCGAAGCTGGACCTGGGGGGTGTGCCGCCCCACGTCATCATGCTCGTCGGCTTGCAGGGTGCGGGCAAGACCACCGCCGCCGCCAAGCTGGCCCTCCAGCTGCGGCGTAGCGGCCAGCGCCCCCTGTTGGTGGCCCTGGACACCCGCCGCCCGGCCGCCATCACCCAGCTCGAAGTCCTCGGCAAGCAGATCGACGTGCCGGTGCACGCGGAGGGCACGCAGCCCCCGCCGCCCGACATCGCCGCCCGCGCCGTGGAGCGCGCCCGCCTGAGCAACTACAGCGTCGTCATCCTCGATACCTCCGGCCGCCTCAACATCGACGAGGCGCTGATGCAGGAGTTGGAGCAGATTCGCGGCCGCAC
>CAZJJF010000240.1:0-5999 GCA_964546245.1 uncultured Anaerolineales bacterium | reverse complement strand
CGGCCGCACCCGGCCCACCGAGACCCTGCTCGTCGTCGACTCCATGACCGGCCAGGAGGCCGTGCGCGTCGCCCAGGACTTTTTCAACCGCACTGACGTGTCGGGCCTGGTGCTGACCAAGATGGACGGTGATGCTCGCGGCGGCGCGGCCCTGTCCATCCGTGCCGTGACCGGCATCCCCATCAAGTACATCGGCACGGGCGAGAAGCTGGACGCCCTGGAGCCGTTCTACCCAGATCGTATCGCTTCGCGCATCCTCGGCATGGGCGACATCCTGTCCCTCATCGAGCGTGCCGAGCAGAGCATGGACCAGGATGAGGCCGAGAAGGCGACCAGGCGCATGGCCGAGGGCCACTTCGACCTGGAAGACTTCTTGCAGCAACTCCAACAGATCAAGAAGCTCGGCCCACTGAGCCAGATCATGGAGATGATTCCCGGCCTCAACCAGATGACCAAGCAGCTGCCCCAGGCAGTCAGCGACAAGGATCTCAAGCGCGTCGAGGCTATCATCTACTCGATGACGACGCAAGAGCGGCGCAACCCGAAGATTCTCAACGGCAGCCGCAAGCGGCGCATCGCGGCGGGCAGCGGAACCAGCGTGCAGGAAGTCAATAACCTCATCCGCCAGTTCCTCGAAATGCAGAAGATGATGAAGCAGTTCGGCAAGGGCCGCCGCCTGCCGAAGAACCTCATGGACATGTTCAAGCAGTGAGGCGTGAAACGCGAAACGTGAGCATCCAATCGCCAATTTCCAGTCTCTAAGCTCTCTTCTCACGTTTCACGCCTCACGTTTCACGAGTTCCGTATCCCATGCTGCCGCGACCAAAGGCGGAAACGCCTCTCTCCCACGCGGAGACGCCCACTGGGGGCTGAGGTTGGCAGCTCGACATAGACAAGTGTGGAGGACTGAGTGCTGAAGATTCGCCTGCGCCGCGTCGGCGCCAAGAAGCAGCCATCGTATCGCATCGTCATCGCCGAGGCGACGGCGCCGCGTGACGGCCGCTTCGTCGAGGTCATTGGTCACTACAACCCGCGCACCGAGCCGGAGACCGTCTCCGTCAACGCCGGCCGCGCCGCCTACTGGATCAGCGTCGGCGCGCAGCCGACCCGCGCCGTTGAGCGCCTGCTCCGCAAGGGCGGCGCCTACGACGCCAGCGCGACGACGGCCCCCACCGTCGCCGAGACCCCCGCGCCCGCCTCGGTCGAGGCGGAAACCGTCGAGGCGCCGGCCATCACCCCTAGCGAGGGCTAAATGCCGCCCTATCGCAGTTCGTCGGGCCGCCCGCCCGCTCGTGGCTCCCGCGATTACCGGCCGCCGGCCCGCCCGGCCTCGCCTGAGGCGGTCGAGCAGGTTCGCGGCCTGATCGACTACCTCGCCAAGTCCCTGGTCGATGACACCGAGCGCGTTCGCGTGCGGTCCATCAGTAATGGCCCCGGCGGCATGGTCTTCGAGCTATCCGTCGCCCCCGACGACATGGGCCGCGTGATCGGCAAGCAAGGCCGTGTCGCCAACGCCATGCGTACCCTGCTCAAGTCTACCGCGCAGCGTTACGGGACGCGGGTGACGCTGGAGATCGGTTAGCATGCCCCGCCCCGCCCCCAAGGCGCTCGTGGTGGGCGAGATCGTCGGGGCGCACGGCATTCGCGGCGAGGTAAAAGTGGCGCTGGAGACCAGCTTCCCGGAGCGGTTCCAGCGCCTCAAGTCGGTGCTCATCGGCCCGCCCGACGAGAGCGCGTACCGCCCCTGTCGGCTGCTGGCGGCGCGGCTGCACAAGTCCTTTGCCTTGCTGCAACTGGCCGATGTCACCGACCGCACTACCGCTGAGGAGATGCGCGGGCTGGTGGTTGCCATCCCCGCCAGCGAGGCCATGCCCCTGGGAGAGGACGAGTACTACGTTCACCAGTTGCAGGGCCTGGCCGTAGTTACCGAAGAGGGCGAAATGTTGGGCACGCTGGAGGAGGTGATCTTCACCGGCGCCAACGACGTCTACGTGGTCCAGGCCGAGGACGGCGCGGAGGTGCTGCTCCCTGCCATCGAGGACGTGGTTCTCAACATCGACCTGGACGCTGAGCGCATGACGGTGCGCCTGCTAGAGGGATTGCGGTAGCCAACAGCGGGCAGGGAAACCCTGCCCCTACCGATAACGACGGCGCGGGGGAATGTCACGCAATGACATTCCCCCGCTTTTGCTTTGCTACACGCCCTCATCCCACCCGCAGGAGGGATTAGCCCTTGACGGAGCCGGCCATGAGACCGCGCACGAAGTAGCGTTGCAGCGAGAAGAACACGATGAGCGGCAGAATCATCGAGATGAACGCGCCCGCCGTGAGCAGATGCCAGTCGTTGCCGCGCGTGCCCACCATCTCCGCCAGGCGCATGGTCAGCACCTGCACGTTGGGCCCCGAGCCGAGGAAGATCAGCGCCACCAGGTAGTCGTTCCACACCCAGAGGAACTGGAAGATGGCGAAGGAGGCCAGGGCCGGCACCGACAGCGGCAGGATTAGCTGGGTGAAGATGGTGAAGTGGGACGCGCCGTCGATGACCGCCGACTCCAGGATGTCCCGCGGCAACGCACTGATGTAGGCGAACAGCAGATACGTCGCCAGCGGGAGGCCAAAGCCAGTATGGGCGAGCCACACTCCCAGGAACGTGCCGTTGAGGTCGAGAACCAGATAGTCGCGCAGGATGGGAACCAGCGCGATCTGTAGCGGAACCACCAGCAGGGCCACGACCATGATGAAGAACAGTCGCCGGCCAGGGAAGCGCATCCAGGCAAAGCCATAGGCCGCGAAAGCCGCGATCAGGATGGGGATGACGGTGGCGGGGATCGTCACCACCAGGCTATTGATGAAGGCGTTACTAAGGTCGATGCCCGGCTCTGCCTGCACTGTTCCATCCGGCTGTCGTATCTCGATCACCTGCCCACCCAGAACCTGCTTGTAGTTGTCCAGGGTGAAGCCGGTGTTCATGGTCCACTCGCGCTCCTGCAACTGGATGCTGCCCGTGCGGCGGTTGCCGACCCAGATCAGGCGGTACTTCCCGTCAGCGGTAGTCACGCCGTCGCGGAACTGCTCGAAAGTCCCCTGGGCAGAGGTCGCGCCGTCGGGGGTCGGAATGAGCATGACCCCCTCGCGGTCGAGGCCATCCGGCACCGGGAACTCCACGATGGTGACGTACTCACGATGCGGGAAGACGGTCCACCAGCCGGAGGTCTGGATGTCGAAGCGAGTACGGAAGGACGAGATGAGCAGGCCCACGGTCGGCACAGTCCAGGCGATGACGATGAGCGCCAGGGCCACATTGACGATAATCTGGCCCCAGTCGAAGCGCCTTTTGCGCTTGTCGGCCAGGGAACCGGGGGGGGCTTGGGTCGCGCTGGTGGCTGCCATCAGAACGCCTCCCTCTCACTGAATTGCCGCAGATTGTAAATCATGACCGGGATGACCAGGATGAGCAGGACAATGGCGATGGCCGAACCATAGCCGAAGTTCTGCGCCGTGAAGTACTCACGGAAGTATTGAGTAGCAATGACCTGGGTGTTGAACTGGCCGCCGGTCATGACCCACACCACGTCGAAGATCTTGAGGGTGAAGATGAGCACGGTGGTCGACACGGCGACGATAGTGCCCATAATGGACGGAATCATGATGCGGAAGAAGACCTGCAACTCCGTCGCGCCGTCGACGCGGGCCGCCTCGATAATGTCAGTCGGGATGCCCTTGATGGCCGCCGAGAAGAGAACCATGCAGTAGCCCGTCTGGAGCCAGATCATGACGGCGATCAGGAACAGGTTGTTCCAGGGCTGAATCTCGGCTGAGGCCGTCCATGCCACCGGCTCGTTGCCGGTCATGCTGGTATAGACGGCATTGAGCAGGCCGATGTTCGGGTTGACGGCGTAGATCAGCTTGAAGATGATGGCGGCGCCCACCATCGAGATGGCCATCGGCATGAAGATCAGTGACTTGGCGAAGCGCTCGTACTTGCTGCGGTCAGCCAGTACGGCAATCAACAGGCCGAGGGCGACGCAGCCTGACGCGCCGAAAATGATCCACATCACGTTGTTGCGGAAGGCGGTGAACATGTTGCGGTCGGTGAACACCGCCACGTAGTTCTGTAAGCCGACAAACACCTGCCCATCAGGGCCAAAGAAGCTGGCGTACAGCGTCCGTAGTGTCGGCAGCGCCAGATACCAGATGAGAATGGCTAAGGCGGGACCAACGAACACGTAGGGCTGGATGCGCGGCGTCCAGGGGTTACCCAGCCGCTCGACCAGCCAGTTGGAGGCAAAGTACAACATGGCTACGCCGGCGACACCCCAGAGGATGGCTACCACAGCGGTGACCACCTTCGGCGCATTACTGTCGCGCAGGAAGATGAAGCCTAGATACAGGCCGATGAAGGTGACGATGGGGACAAACAGCGCGACCAGGATACGGCCTATAGTGGTGGCCAACGCCGCCAGTGGCCCGCCCGGCTTGTCCTGGCGTGGCCCCTTGATCGGGACAGGTTGGCCGACCGGCTTGATATCGACAAATTGGTCATCCATCGCTGCCCTCCTGTCGGCAACGAACAGGCTTCCCTCTGCCAGGGGCCGCGTCCCGTCCCCCGGGGGGCGGGGCGTCGAGTGTTGTGAAGGGTAGGGGCGCACGGCCGTGCGCCCCTATCCGTCAACCAAACTTACTGCTTCGGCCAGGAGGCGTCGATCTCCTTGAGGATGGTATCCAGCGGCGCGGCGCCGGTCACCCAATCCGTCATGCCCTTCCAGAACGAACCCGCGCCGACCTTACCGGGCATCAGGTCCGAGCCGTCGAAGCGAACGGAGGTCGCCTGCTGGTAGACACTGGCGATCTTCTTCTCCACCGGGTCCTTGTACCAGTCCAGGTTGACATCCTTTTGGGGACCCAGCGCGCTGCCCTGCTGCAGCCAGCCCTTGACGCCGTCGCCGGTGGAGAACCACTGCATGACGGCCTTGACCTCGGGGCGGTCCTTCGTCGCCACCATCATGTCGCCGGCTACCAGGAACGGCTTGCCCTGGGCCGCGTCGATGGGCGGCAGGTAGAAGAAGTCGTAGTCGACGCCGGGGGTGAGACCCTTGGGGAAGAAGGAGGTGATGAAGTTGCCCTGGCGGTGGAGCCAGCACTTGGGCGGGTTCTGGAACATGCCGGCCGGCGCGTCGCCGAAGTTGGTCGTGGCGATCTTGGCCTTGCCGCCCTGGACGTACTTCTCATTCTGCCAGATCTTGCCCATCGTGTCGATGGCCTTGCGCACCTCGGGCGAGTCGAACTTCAATTCACCCTTGACCCACTTGTCGTAGTTCTGGAGGGTCGTGGTGCGCAGCATGATGTCTTCGATCCAGTCGGTGGCGGGCCAGCCGGTGGCCGCGCCCGACTCGATGCCGATGCACCAGGGCGTGTCGCCGTCCTTGGCGATCTGATCGGTCAGCGCCATCAGCTCATCCCAGGTGGTGGGAACCTTGTAGCCGGCCTTGTCGAAGGCGGCCTTGGGATACCACACCAGGCTCTTGCCGTTGAAGCGTTGCCAGATACCGGCCTGCACGGGCTGGCCGTCGGGGCCGGGTACGGCCGCCATGTCCAGCCACGAGGGGAGGTAGTTTTCCTTCAGCCAGGCGTCGGGGATACCTAGCTTGCTGACCGGGATGGTCTTGCCCTGCTTGACGAAGGTAGCGGCCAGGCCCGGCTGCGGGAAGTCGATGATGTCGGCGGTCGCGCCCGCCTGGAACTGGGCGCCGATAGACGCCTCGAACTCCTTCGAGCCTTCGTACTGAATATCGATACCGGTCTTGTCCTCGAACTCCTTGATGGAGGCGGCAAACTTCACCGCATCCTCACCGGTGAACGGGCCGGTCATGGTGACCTTAGTGCCCTTGAGCTTGCCGGCGTAGGCGTCGGCCAGATCGTTGAGACCCTTGGAGCGCGCGCCCGCTTCGCTCGCACCGATGGAAGCGGCGGCGGTGGCGCCACCGGCAGCGGCGGCGGCG
>CAZJJF010000239.1:0-6453 GCA_964546245.1 uncultured Anaerolineales bacterium | reverse complement strand
GGCAGAGCAGTTCGACTGGGGTCTGACGCAATTCGCGGCGGTGACGCGCCACGCGCTGGCCGCCGCGTTCATCGACGATGCCACGCGCCGCCGCCTGGAAAGGCGGGTGGCGGATAGGTGGCCGCAAGGGAGTAGGCTATGAGCCTGTCGAGTTTCGACCTGTCGGGGATGACGGCGCTGGTGACGGGCGGCGGGTTGGGCATGGGGCGCGGCATGGCGCTGGCCCTGGCGAGGGCGGGGGCAGATGTGGCGGTGGTCAGCCGCACGCCGAGCGACCTGGAGGCAGTAGCGGGAGAGATTCGGGGGCTGGGGCGGCGCGGCCTGGCCGTGCCTGCCGACGTGAGCGACGTGGACGCCATCCGGCGCATGGTAGACACGGTTGCCGCCGAGTTTGGCCGCATTGACATCCTGGTGACGGCGGCGGGCATTATCATCCGCAACGCGGCGGTCGGCTACACGCCCGAAGACTGGGACCGCCTGATGAGTATCAACCTCAAGGGACGCTACTTCACCTGCCAGGCCGTCGGCGAGCGCATGCTGGCCCAGGGCAGCGGGAGCATCATCAATCTCGGCTCGCTGACCACGGCGGTGGGCATTCCCGGCGTGGCGATCTACGCCGTCGCCAACGGCGGTATCGCCCAACTCACGCGCACCCTGGCTGCCGAGTGGACGCCGGGCGGGGTGCGGGTGAACTGCATCGCGCCGGGCACGTTCGTGACGCGCACAACGGAAGGCTTGCTGGCCGACCCGGCGCAGACGGCCAGCCGCCTGCGCCGTATCCCGCTGGGGCGCTTCGGCGATCCGGCGGCGGATCTCGACGGTGCGGTGGTGTATCTGGCGTCGCCTGCGTCGGCCTACGTCAGTGGCATCATCTTTTACGTCGACGGCGGCTCGATGGCCGCCTACTGAGTGAGTCCCCAGGGACTCGAACCCTGAACCATTGGCTTAAAAGGCCACTGCTCTGCCATTGAGCTAGGGACTCGGAACGCTATAATTCTAGCATGGTTAGGGCCGCGCGTCGAACGACCGCCTCCCCCGTTAGATACTCACACCGCGCAGCACCTTACGTGGCGCAGCGCGCCCGGCTCAAAAGGGCACAACCTTGTGCCCGGGGGGGAGGAGCACAAGGTTGCGGCAGGCCGAAGCCTGCACACTTAATACGCCGAACCTGCCTCAAAAGTTGCACCAGGAGATGAGACTGGCGTGAAAATCGCGCCAGATGGACAGGAGCAGCAGCCTATGACCCGCCCGAGTACCACCGACTCCGTGTTTGGCTGGGTGAATGCCGACAACATGGCCTGGCTGACGGACCTGTATGAGTTGACGATGGCCGATAGCATGTTCCGCCAGGGGCGCAACGACTGGGCGACCTACGACCTCTTCGTGCGCGGCCTGCCCCACGGCCGCGCCTTCCTGGTGTCGGCGGGCCTGTCCCAGGCGCTGCTCTACCTGCGCGACATGCGCTTCAGTGAAGAGGGGCTGGCGTTCCTGGGGCAGCATCGCTGCCTGACCGCCGGCTTCATCGACTATCTGCGCCATTTCCGCTTCAGTGGCGACGTGTGGGCCATGCCCGAGGGCGAGGTGTACTTCCCGCCGGAGCCGCTGCTGCGCATCGCTGGCCCGCGCATTGAGGTCCAGGTCGTCGAGTCATACCTGCTCAACACCTTCAACGCCCAGAGCATGTGGGCCAGCAAGGCGGCGCGCATCACCCTGGCCGCCCAGGGGCGCAGCGTCATCGACATGAGCCTGCGCCGCGACCACGGCATGGACGCGGCAATGAAGGTCGCCCGCGCCAGCTACATCGCGGGCGCGGCGGGTACATCCAACGTCCTGGCGGGCATCACCTACGACATCCCTAGCTACGGGACGATGGCCCACGCCTATATCATGTCGTTCGACACCGAGCTGGCCGCCTTCCGCGCCTTCGCCGAGGACTGCCCGACCAACGTCGTGCTGCTCATTGACACTTATGATACGTTGCGCGGGGCCGACAACGCCATCATCGTCGCTCGAGAGATGGCCGAGCGTGGCGAGGAACTACGCGGCGTGCGCATCGACAGCGGCGACGTGGGCGAGTTGTCCAGGGCAGTGCGCGCCAAGCTGGATGCAGCCGGCCTGACCAACGTGATGATTCTGCTGAGCGGCGATCTGGACGAGTACAGCATCCAGCGGCTGCTGGCCGAGGGGGCCGACGTGGACTCCTTTGGCGTTGGGACGAATCTAGGCACGTCGCCCGACGACCCGTCCCTGGGCGCGGTGTACAAGCTCGTCGAGGACGGCGCGGGGCCACGCGCCAAGCTCAGCACGGGCAAGGCGACGCTACCGGGCAGCAAGCAGGTGTGGCGCTTCCACGATCCTGAGGGTTACATGTCCCACGACCTGATGGCCCTGGCTGAAGAGCCGCCACCCTCAGGCGGTCAGCCGCTGTTGCAGCACGTCATGGGCGCTGGGCAGATGGTGGGGGAGCTACCGACGCTGGACGAGATGCGCGAGCGATGCCTGACGCGGCTGGGGGAACTGCCGCCAGCGCTGCGCCTGATGGAGGGCTACGGCGCGCACTCGGTGTACATCAGCCCGGCCCTGGACGCGCTCAAGGAGCGGGCCTACGCCCTGGCCGTCCGCGCCGAGGGATGACAGCCACGGACGACCGACCACCGACCACCGACCACCGACCACGGACGACTGACCACCGACCACGGACGACTGACCACCGACCACCTACCACCTAGGATACAGCGGTGGTATGGAGGACGCGAAGGCGCGAAGCCTCTCACCCCTTCGCGTCTTCGCGCCTTCGTGCCTTTGCGTTATCTTCGGCGGCTATGCTGCGGGCGCGGGAACCTTTTCCGCGCCTTCGGCGTCTGGATGGGCAGAACGCCCTGAGATCGTAAGGAGGATTAGCATGCGACGAGTTGTATATGCGGTGGGCGCGGTAACGCTTGGGGCCGCCCTGGTGGCCGCCCTATCCCTGGCGACGCGCCAGGATCCCACTTCGCCCTCGGCTGAGGCAGCACAGGCGACCCAGCCCAACAGCCTGCCCCGCGCCATGACCATCATCGGCGTCGGTCAAGTTACGGTGAAGCCCGACATGGCCGAGACGACGCTGGGCGTGCGCGCCAATGCCGACACCGTCGGTGAGGCGGCCAGCAAGGTCAACGGCGACATGGATAGAGTGCTCAAGGCGCTGAAGGACGCTGGCGTCGCGGAGAACGATACCCAGACCACAGGCTTCAACGTTAACGTCAGGCAGGACCGCGAGGGCAAGCCATCCGGCTACGAGGTGTCGAATATGGTGCGGGTGCGCATCCGGGATCTGGACAAGGTCGGCTCGACCATCGATGCGGCGCTGGCCGCAGGGGCAAACCAGCTCTACGGCATCCAGTTCACCCTGGCCGACCCCACCGCGGCCCAGACCGCGGCCCGCGCCGACGCCGTAGCCGACGCCAAGGCCCGCGCCACGGAACTGGCGGGCGAGGCTGGGGTATCCCTCGGCGACATCGTCCAGGTCAGTAATGTCGTGGGTGGCGGGCCGCTGTTCGCCGAGGCGGCGGTGAAAGGTATGGGGGCGGCCGCAGCCAGGCAGTCGATAGCGGTGCAGAGCGGCGAGTTGGAGGTTAGCGCGCAGGTGCAGATCGTCTACGCGCTACAGTAGGGGGCCAGGTGGGGTTGTGATATAATGGGCGTGGAGGTGAGCCACCCCATCGCCACCCCAAGGAATCGGCAGCTATGACATGGCGCGTCCGCACCGACCACGGGTCGACGCCCAGGGAACGTATCCTTCTTGTCGTCGGCATCGTTGCCCTGGCGCTCGTGCTGCTCCTGGCCCTTTTCTTCCTGCGGCGACCCAGCGGACCGTCGCTGGCCCTCACCCCATCGGCGGGACCGCCCGGCACGGCGATCATCGCGCGTGGGGAGCGATTCCCCACTGAGCAAGCCGTCACCCTGGCGTTGGCGCAACCCAACGACAACAGCGCCGGCGAAGTGGTGGGGGCGACGTGGGCGGGCGCCGACGGCGCCTTCAGCTTCGATTTCACTTTCCCCCGCAGCGGAGTGTGGGCTAACCTGACCACCGTCGACGTTGTCGCGCGCAGCCTCGACGGTCGCACGGTCGCCCGCGCCCCCTTTGCCGTCCAACCCGCCACACCGCCCGGCGTCGTTGTGCAGCCAACAGGCACGCCGCCGCCGTCGCCAACGCCCGCGCCGACGCAGCTACTGGGCACGGCTCCCCCTGTCACCCTGCCGCCCACGACTCCCCGCCCCGGCGGTGGGACGCCCGGCCCCGATACCACACCCGGCGGTGTCTCGCCGCTGCCGGGGGCGAGTCCGACGCTGCCCGTCGGCATCACACGGGTCAGCGGCCTCGTAGAGCGCGTCGCGCCCGAACTGGGCATCATCGGCCTGACGCCGCTGGCGGGTGCGATACGCATCATTCAGACCAGCGCGGGCACAACCATCGTCGATTGGGCGGGCCAGGCCATCACCCTGGACGACATCCCCCCAGGTAGCCTGGTGGATGCCATCGGCGAAGCGTCCAACAGTATCCTCCAGGCAGTGCAGGTGACGCTGCGCGCCCTGCCCAGCGCCCAGACGGCCATTCCAGGCCCGCCGCCTGCCACTCAGACGCCCATCGTCATCGTCGTCACGGCCACAGCCTTGCCGACCAACACGCCGCGCCCCGGCCCCACCCGCACCCCGGTGATTATCACCGCCTGGCTGGGCGAGTATTGGGCCAACCGCAACCTGGCAGGCGAGCCGGCTTTTATCCAGAACGACAATGAGATCAACTTCAATTGGGGCGTGGCCGCCCCCGTCCAGCCCAACGGCGAGATGCTGCCCGTCGACGACTTCTCCGCGCGCTGGACTCGCATTGTCTATCTCAGCGCGGGGACCTACCGTTTCAGCGCCCGCTCCGACGACGGCGTGCGGGTCTGGGTTGACGGCCTGATCGTGATTGACCATTGGGGGCCTAGCGACGGCAGCGAGGTGTTCCAGAGCGATGTAACCTTGTGGGAGGGCAACCACAGCCTGCGCGTCGATTACTACGAGGGCGGCGGCCTGGCGATGGTACAGTTCGGCTGGCGGCGTCTCGATCCGACGCCCACCCTGACCCGCACGCCCACGCCGACCCGGACCCTGGCTCCCACCTGGACGCCGACCCAGGGCGTCATTGTCCTGCCCACAGCGACGTTCACCCGTACCCCAACGCCGACCCTCACGCCGACGCGTACCCCCACGCCAACGCCGACTATGACCCCCTCGGCCACGGCGACAGCTACCAGTGGGCCACCCACCCTGACGGCGACGGCTACCGCGACCCCAACCAAGACGGCGACACCGACCCACACGCTGACGCCCAAGCCGCCGACGGCCACGCCCACCATCACCAACACGCCGCCGGGCTTCAAGCCCACACCTACCGTGCCGCCAGAGAGCTTCGTCGCGCCATGGGCAGCCAACGACTTCCCGTTGGCCGCGCCGGGGGTGCAGTTGGAGATGCTGACGGGGCGCGTCGAAGACCTGGCGACCTACGGCACGGTCCCGCGCTGCTTCGCGTTCACCCTGGTCGGCGCAGGCAATGTGACCACGCCAGTCGTGGGCTTCGGGCAGGCCGTAACGGGCGCCGCCGGCCTCGACCGCCCGCTGTCGCAGATCATCAGCCCTAGCGCGTGCGGCGTGCTGCCCACGGACGGCCGCACCCAGGTGCATGTTTACGGCGTGCGCGAGAACGGCGTCCTGGTCGCCATGCGCATTGAGGAGGTAGCCCAGGGGTTGGAACCGACCATCCTCTACCAGCGCTATTTCATCAGCGGCGACGAGTACGCGAACGCGCTGCCCGCTGTGCGCGATGTATCCCTGTGGGTGCGTACTACGGCTGGCGAGGCGACGAGCTTCGTCCAGGACGCCGAAGGGCTGGCCGAGGCGCTGAACGCCCAGGCGCTGACGCCCACGACCCAGGTACTGCTGCGCGGCGAAGTACCCAGCGGCTCGCAGACAAGGATGGTCAGCGTCACCGCCTGGTATTACACTGGCGTCGAGTCCTACGTTCAGTTCTACGCAGGGCCGTGAAATCTGCTCTACGTTCAGGCGGCGTGGGGCAATCGTCAGGCAAGGATAGCCATTTCGTCTAGGCCTGTGGCGTCACCTCGATTACGATGGAGATGGAGGTAGGAGACCCGTGATGCGTGTATGGCTTGTGGTCGTAACCCTGGCCCTTAGCTTATCGGCGGTCGGCTGCAATCAGCCGGCAACACCGGCGGCGACCGCGCCCACTACGGCCGGGAGATGCCGCGAGAGCTCACGGACGACGTGCTGGCCTTCCGGCGCTCCAGCGTGACGATGTTCATCCTCGCGGCCGCGGCGGCCGTGCAGTCGGTGGACAGGCGGCTTCACTGCCTCGTGATGCCCTCGCCGCGCCTCGCGCGGGAACAGTCCTTCACGGGGAACGAGGACCTC
>CAZJJF010000238.1:0-6465 GCA_964546245.1 uncultured Anaerolineales bacterium | reverse complement strand
CGCGCTGTTGACGGGCGTGGCCCGAGCCAGGGGGGGCTCCAACAAAGCTCCCCCTTCCTCTTGCGCCAAAGTTACGCCGCTGCGACGTACACCCGCGACGAGAGGCTGCTCAGCCCTCGCCGCTTAATTGACGGCTAAGCCGACGTTAATCTTTTCTTAATCCGCGACGTGTTTAGTAGAGCAGGCTGTGGCGAGTCCCCGGCGCTGCTCGATCAAGGAGAGGTGAGGATGCCGCTCATGCTGCGCCCAAGAGGTTTCGCTACACTGCTCGCTTTGCTCCTGGTAGCCCTGACAGCCGCCAGGACCTACGCCGCCCCGCCCGAACAAGGTGGTGTCATTCGCCCCGTCCAGACGCTGTGGATGAGCGACAAGGCCCCCGGCGAGCCGGTCACTGTGTTTCCAAGCGCCATCAAGACCGTGTATATCGTGTTCGACTACAAGGATGCAGCGGACACGCAGATTCAGGTCCGCGTG
Source organism: uncultured Anaerolineales bacterium (assembly GCA_964546245.1). Classification (GTDB taxonomy): domain Bacteria; phylum Chloroflexota; class Anaerolineae; order Epilineales; family JAHCIE01; genus JAHCIE01. The sequence goes on along the minus strand of CAZJJF010000238.1, from coordinate 5,991 downwards.
ATCAACCCTAAGGGTGAGACAATCTACACCGAGACCAAGAAATATTCGGGTGCAGGGCGTGAGAATCTTGAAGTCACGTCCAGCGATCCTATGCCCGATGGGGCCTATGTCACCAACGTCTACGTTGGCCTCCAGGGCAACCTGTTCCTGTCAGAGACAAACGAGTGGAATGTGGGCGTGCCCGCCCCGACGGCCATCCCCCAGGCGGCCCCCGCGATAGCGACGGCCGCGGCGGACAAGGTGGCGGCGAATGCGCCCGGCCAGGCGGCCGCCGTTCCGGCCGCGGCCAACCCGCCGGTCGCCGCCGCCGAGGGGGGCGTGTCGACGCCGATGCTGTTCGGCGCTGGCCTGCTCATCCTCGGCCTGGTCGCCCTGGTGATCTGGGCGGTGCGGGGATTCATGAACGCGCCCAAGGCGTCGTCTCGCTAAGCCGGCCCTTCCCTCGTGCGGTATTTCTGAAAGGAGCGCGGTCTCGTGCGACGAGTGTTTGGAATCATCATCGTGCTACTGATGCTAGGGGCGGCCGTCCCGGCGGCGACCCAGGCCCAGAGCAACGAAGGACGCACCACCCCTGATATGCGCGCCACGGAGAACGGTCCCTCCGTGTGCCAGACCAATGCCTCCCAGGAGAAGCAATGCAGCTTCTCCTCGGGCACCAAGGAACTCTATCTGGTGATCGACTACCAGGACCTGCCCAGTTCCCCTATCTACATGGCGTTACAGGATGACGCGGGCGGGACGACCATCTTCGCCAAAGCTGAGACGCTGAGCGGTACCGGCACGCGGGCCTACAAGGTCACCGGAACTGATGTCTACAACGAGTACGTCCGGCAGATCGGCGAGAAGAGCGGGCAACTGGTGAGCACGCTAGGCACGACCAGCCTGTCGCCTTATGGCCGCCTGCAAGCGGCGGCGACGGTGGTCACCCCCCTCATCCTGATGATTGGGCAGCTGGAGAAATTCCCACTGGACGATAGCGCCAGGAGCCAGCTGGGCACGGCCAAAGGCCGCTTCGAGGCAGCGCGGACCAAGATCACCGCCGGCATGAACGGCAACGCCAGCGCTCAGAATCAGGCCGTCACCGAGGCGCTCAACGAGGCCACCGCCGGCAACACGACCATTACCGGGGTCCTGCCCGGCCTGTCGGGCCGTAGTGACCTGGCCTTTCCCGATGTGAACGTCGCGGCCGGGCGAACCCTCACCGCCAAGCTGCAGCGGAGCGGCTCCATCGTCCAGACCATGAACTGGGCCGTCAGCCCGCAGGCGCTACCGAGCGCGACACCTCAGCCGACCATTGGCCCCACGAATACGCCAGGCCCCACGCCCAACGTATCCGAGGCGACCCTCACGGCCCGCGCCGCATCGCCGACGCCCAACCCAACGCTTACCCCGACACCGGCGCCCGGCACGGCGACCGCTGCGCCCGCCGCCGCGACGAATACGCCGGCGCCGGCCACAGCCGCCACGGCGACGCTACCCCCCGCCACCCAGGCGACCCAAGCCCCGGTGGCGGTAGCGGCGGCCGCCCAGGCGACCGCCCAGGCCCCGCAAGCCGCCAGCGCGCAGCCCACCCGGCCGTCCCAGGCCCAACCGCAAGGTCAGGCCGCTGGAGGCCAGCCGACTGCCTCGCCACCCCCCGCGGCGGCGAAGGCGGCCGCCCAGCCCGCCGCGCCGACGACCGCCCCAGCCGCGAAAACCGAGCCGACGGCGGCCCCGACCGTGGCGAAGGTGGCCGGCGTCGTCGACCTGAGCCGCTTGACCCCGGTGGCCGACGGCTCGAGCCGCGTCGCAGGCCAAACCAGCGGTAGCACACTGCCCCTGGCCGCGATTGGGCTGGCCGTCGTTGCTATCGGCCTGGGTGGCGTGGCGCTGTGGATGCGGAGACGGGTATAGCCGCTCAACTAGCGTACAACGGACGCCTGGGGCGTCGACCGACACCGGCCGACGCCCCGTTGACCGCCAGGCCCCCCCGCCAGCGGTGCGACCTGGGCGCCGTTTGTTCATTGTACCCATCAAAGGAGGAATGGATCTATGCGATTGGCCGCATTGGCGGGGCTTGCCCTCGCCCTGGCCGTGGCAGCCGTCCTGCTCATCACAGGCAATCCTTTGCCTGCGGGCGCAGCGGACGAATGCCCCTTGTGTAAGGACGATATTCAGGTAGAAATGCTCGACGCCGGGCAACCTGAAACCCTGTTCCCAACGGGCACAAAGACCGTCTCGGGTCAGGTGAAGTACAATGTTCGCGGTGAAAATGGCAACCCCATCTCCATCCCCGCCACGGTGGCGCTCCTCGACCCCGTCGGCATCCAGGTTTACACGGATACCTTCCAGACCCAGAGCACGCCCTACACGGGCTACGCCACCCGCCCCTTCGGGCCGGTAAGCGCCGACCAGATGTTCACCGTCTACCGCAACCTCGGCAGCTCAGGCACGACGCGCACCCTCAACGAGGCGAACGCCATCCCCCAGCCGACGGCGACGGTCACGGCCACCACGGCGTCCCTGATCCAGGTCGGCAAGACGGGCGCGGCGGCGACACAGACGGCCCTCGCCGTGCAGCGGCTGCTGGCCTTCAATGAGGTGGTCGGCGCAACGCGCACCCAGTTGCAGACGGCGCAGACCGAGCTGCTCAAGGTGTCGCAGACCGCCGACACCGTGGTGAGCGCGGGCCTCAACCAGCCCGACGCCTCCTACCGGTCGAACATCGCCCTCATCAAGTCGTCGGCCGCGGCGGCCAAGACGGCCTACGACGCGGCCGCGCCCGCCCTGGCGGGGTTGAGCAACCTCAACGTCCCTGCCACCGACATGTGCCGCCAAACCATCGGCCAGGCTGTGCCGACGACCTACACCACCAACGTCAGCGCCAAGCTCGTCAACAGCGGCCCCAACGAGCCGCCGCTGGTACGCGATAGCTGGGAGTGGCAGGTGGGTACGCCGACCGCGCAGGCCAAATACGGCTCGGTCGACGCGGCCCCCCTGAAGATCTACACCATCGACGTCTCGGTCGCCATCACGCGCACCGCTGCCATTCAGGCCATCATCCTCGACAGCAAGTGCCTGCCCGTGCCCGACGGCATGAGCATCGGCTTCCGCACGACGTTGGGAACGCTGGACCCCTTCACCGTGACCACCAAGTCGGTGGCCGGGGAGCACGGCATCGCCGAGACAACGCTGCGCTCGCAGAACACGCCCGGTAACGCTCAGGTCACGCTCAGCAATGTGATCAGCTCCACCGACGTGGCTATCGTGACTATCGTCGGCCCCGCCAACAGCGTCGCCTTCCTGTCCAGCAGCCCCACACGCTACATCGGCGCCGGCAGCAGCGGCAATGTCTTCCAGGTGTCGGTGCGCGACGCGGCCAGCAACGCCGTGGCCGATGGCACCCAGGTCCAATTCAGCGTCACCAATAACGCGGGGACCTTCATCACCACCACCGTCGGCACGGTCAACGGCTTTGCCCAGACAACCTTCACCGCCAACGCAACCCTGGGCGCGGCCCAGGTGTCCGCCACCGCCCTGGGCACGTCAGCCACCGCCACCCAGCCCATCGTCATCGTTGGCCCGCCGGTGTCTGCCAATTTCGCCTTCCGCGTGACGCAGGGCTATAGCTCCACCGTCTACATCGACGGCCAGATACCCTATCTGAGCTACACCTTCGTCGAGGTGGAGGCGCGCGACGCCCAGAGCCAACCCGTGGCCGATGGCACGTCCATCACCCTACAACTGGGCAACACGGACCAGCTGGCCTGGGACCCGCCCGAGACCCAGCCCGGCCAGCCCCCCTCGGCGACCAAGCTGGTCATGACCAACGGCGGAAAGGCGCAGGCCAAGATCGTCGTCCGCAACGATGCGACTCCTGGCGATGTGTCCGTCATCGCGCGGGTGACAGCCAATCCGTCCATCAACCGCCTGCTCACCCTCACCGTCGAAGAGACGCCGACCTACACGATCTTCATGCCGGCCATCTTCAAGAACGTGCTGTGCGGCGCAGCGGCCGGCGAGCTGGGCTGCTACTCGCCGCCCCGCAAGGCCGACCAGCCGTAAGCCGCAACGCGGCCCTTCGCAGTACACACGACGGCCCTCTCCCGCCAGGAGAGGGCCGCAATCTGTCGTTGGGCAAGCCCCGCGCTTGCCTCTACCGCAGATCCCGCGAGTAGTTGATCGTCAGCACCGGCGGCGGGCCGCTCGCGCCGCTGTACCAACTGAACAGGTTGTTGACGCCGACACCCGGGCCATCCAGGCGCAGCGACAGGCGGCGCGTCGTGGTCGAGCGCCGCTTTAGCTCCGCCAGCGCCTCTGCATCGAAGCCGACGAAGGTGGCCTCCCCCGCGCCGAGTTGGTCGCCGCTGAGGGCGGGCAGCAAGGCGCGCGCCGTGCCCGCAGTCCACAGGCGGCTGTAGGTCAGACTCGGCCACGCGAGGTCCAACGAGGCGTCGAGGATACGGGCCTGGAAGGCGCCGCCGGGTAGGGTGTAGCGGGCCGAGCGGCCCAGGACGAACAGCGTAGCCCAGTTGATCTGCGCGTCGGAGGGCACAGCCGACAGGTCGAACTGCATCGCACCCAGGTAGACCGCGCCGTCGAACACGCCGACGTACATATCGTCGTCGCCCAGGTGGTTGCCGCGCGCCTCCGCGCTGACGACCCAGCCGCTATCGGCCGGCCGCGCCTCAATCTGGAGCGTCACGTCGCCCCCCGGCCCCGGCGTGGGTGGGGGTGTCGCCGTCGGGCGTGGCAGCGTTGCTGCGGGCGTCGGCGTGGCCGTGGGCGCCGCTGGGGTCGCTGTCGCCTCCGGCGGCCCGCTCAGAGCGTAGCCAATGACCAGGACCGGGCCGGGTTGAGTGCTGCCAATACCCTGGCCACTGTCCCAGCTGAACACGTTGTCGCCACTGGTCGGGCCGTCGAAGCGGAAGGACACCTGGCCGGTGGAGGCGCGCCGCTGCTGAAGCTCCAGCACCTGGCCCACCGTCAGGTCAAAGCTATTCGTCACCCCCTCACCCAGATCGCCCGCCCCCATTTCGCCCACCGTATCGACCACCGAGACGCCGTGGACGACCGCGTAACCATGCGAAGTCCAGCCGTAGTCGGCATCGGCCCCCAACAGGCGAATCGCCCACGTCCCGCTGCCCCGTTGCGAGGCATCCTGCCCCGTCAGGCGCAACTGGGCGCGCTGAATCCGTGCATTGGGCGGGACACGGCCCAGGTCGAACTGTACCGCCCCGTGATACGTCACCGCGCCCAGCGCACCGCTGTAGGTGTCGTCGTCGCCCCAATTGCCCACATCCGGCTGGTCGCTACGGACCCAGCCCGCGCCGCCCGGCGCAGGGCGCAATTCAATGGTCGTCAGCCCGTCGGGTGTGGGTGTCAGCGTCGGCGAGGCCGTGGGTGGGGGTGGCGTCGCCGTGGCGGTGACAGCCACAGGGGTCGGGCAGACACCGCTGACCGGGGTAGCCGCCGGCGCGCCCTGCTGGCGCGAGGCGAGTTTCACTGTCCAGTAGAAGTAGTACGACGTGCCTGGGGCCGTCGCCAGCCCGATGCCCACGTCGTCCCAGGGCGCCAGCAGAACCTGGCGGTGCGCTGAGCTACCCAGCCAGAGATTGACCAGCGAGCGCGGGTTGCCTTCCGCGCCCGCCAGCAACTCGCTCACCTCGGAGGCCTGGTAGCCCGCGCGCGCAATACGCTCCTGAACCGATGAGCCGTCGCGGCCCGTGTGGGTGAGCGCGCCCCGCTCAGCCATGTCCTGGCTGTGGGCGCGCGCCGCCCCCGACAGGCGCATATCGACGTTCAGCGCGGGCAGTCCCTCGGTTTGCCGCGCCGCGTTGATCCAGTTGACGACCGCCTGCTCTTCGGGCAACAGGCCGGGGATAGGGCACGCGGTCGGCGTGGGGCTGGGGCGGGCAGGGCCGGGCGTGGGTGTGGGGATGTTGAGACCGACGGCGCGCGCCGCAATGACGAGACCGTGACCGTACTCGGCATTCCAGCCGCTCCCATCGT
>CAZJJF010000237.1:6014-6484 GCA_964546245.1 uncultured Anaerolineales bacterium | reverse complement strand
GGCCGAGGCTGTGGACGCTGGAGGGGTTGCCATATTGGGTCGTCAGGTAGGGTTGCATGGCGACGAGGACATCGGGATGAATAGGGGTCGTGGCGGCGTGGTCCATGTAAACGAGGGGTGAGGACATGCTGAATCCCTTTCCGGCGCTTGACAGAATGCCGTGATCGCGGTATAGTTGAGATGCTACGTGTTGCTCGCTGTTGGTTCAATACGTAGCGGTGTAGGGGCGCGGTCTTCGCGCCGTGTACCGGCGGCAGGGCGAGGGGGTCTCGCCCCTACCAGTGCGTGAACTGCGACAGCAACAAGGTCAGGTCAGCGTGGTGGCAGGCGAGATGCGACGCGGGCGCTGGGGACGATGGCTGGCGGTGGCGGTCGCCGCGCTGCTGCTGCCTGGCCTGGTCGGCTGCGGCACCCAGGCGGCGTACATTCCCGAAGCGGTGGTCATCCTCAACGCGACGCCCGGCGCGCCC
>CAZJJF010000237.1:0-6004 GCA_964546245.1 uncultured Anaerolineales bacterium | reverse complement strand
CCAATGTCTACAGCGCGCAGGTGGTGGCGGCGCCGGTTCCGCCGGCTAAGCCAGTTCACCCGATTGCCCCCCTGCCTCCCTACCCGCCCGGCCCGCCGCCCACCGGCTGCCGCTCGATCCACGTGGTCCAGCCTGGCGAGACGGTGTCCTCCATCGCGCTTCACTACAACGTGTCGGGGCAGGCCATCAGTTACGTCAATCGCCTGCACAACCCCAACCTGATCTTCGTCGGCCAGGGGCTATGCATCCCCAACCCGCCCCCGCCGGGGCCGTGGCCGACGCCGATTCCCTGGGTTCCTACGCCTACCTTTCCTCCAACCTTTGGCACGGTGACGCCTCCGCCAGCCGGTCCTCCCTATCTGCCCACGGCGACCCCCCACCCCTAGCCGTAGACTCTATCAATCCGCCCCGCGCCTGACCTCGACCTTCTCGATTCTGGGGCCGCGCATCGCGACGACGGTCAGTTCGACACGGCCGATGGTGACGACCTCGCCAACGGTCGGGACGTGTTGAAGCGTTTCCAGAATCAGCCCGGCGACGGTCTCGTACTCCTCGCCCTCGGGTAGCGTCAGGTTCAGCTGGTCGTTGGCTTCGTCGATGCGCAGCTGGGCGTCGATGACGGCGCGCCCCTCGCCCAGATGCTCGACGTCCGAGTCCTCGGTCGCCAACTCGTCGCTCATGCGGCCGACCAGTTCCTCGGCCAGCTCCTCGGCGGTGACGACGCCCGCCGTGCCGCCGTGCTCGTCGATGACGATGGCCATCTGGGCGCGTCGCTGGCGCATCTCGGCCATCAGGTCGTTGAGGGGCTTGGTTTCGGGCACGTAGAAGGCGGGGCGGAGGAGGTCGCGGATGGGCTGATTGTAGCCGTCGCGGTGGGAGGCGAGGTAGAGCAGGATATCTTTGACGGTGATGACGCCGATGATGTCGTCCAGGCCCTCGCCGTAGACGGGGAAGCGCGCGTGGCTATGGGCCTGGAATACGGCGAGCACATCCTGGATGGTATTCTCGATGGGCACGCCCCATACATCCATGCGTGGAATCATCACTTCGCGCACCTGGCGGTCGCCGAACTCGATGGCGCGGCTGATGATTTGCTGCTCACCGTGCTCGACGATGCCGGCCTCGCGACTCTCGGCGAGCAGAACTTGAAGCTCCTCCAGGGTGTAGACCGTGCCGTGGTGGCCGACGGGCTTGACGCCGAGGAGACGCAGGAAGGCGGCCGTGCCCGCGTCGAGGGCCCAGATGAAGAGGCGGAAGACGCGGTCGAAGAGGAGGGTGGGACGGACGGTCGCTATCGACGTCTGCTCGGGGTAGCGGATGGCGAAGGTTTTGGGGGCCTGCTCGCCGACGATGAGGTGCAGCGCGGTGATGATGGTGAAGGAGATGATGAGGCCGATGCTGTGGGCGATGACCTCGCTGAAGGGTAGCTGGGAGATGAGCGGCTCGATGATGGCGGCGATGGTGGACTCGCCTACCCAGCCCAGGGCCAGGGAGGCCATGGTGATGCCCAATTGGGAGGCGGCCAGGATGCGGTCGGGGTCCTCCAGCATGCGCTGGACGAGTTGGGCCGCGCCGTTGCCGCGCGCCGCCAGCTGGTCGATACGGGCGGGGCGCACGCTCACCAGGGCAAACTCGACGGCGACGAAGAAGCCGTTGAGGCCGATGAGCACAAAGACGGCGGCGAGACGGATGAGGATGTCGGTAGCTGACATGGGCAATCAGGCAGGGTTGTTCAAAGAGCATGGCCCCGAGTCGGGCTGGTCTCTATTATAACACGCTTGGGTCATCTTCCCTATCGTGACGGCCCAGGGTGGCCGCCCTCGTCCTTGGTGACGCGGTTGCCCGGTCGCCGAGACCCGGGAGAATGGGACGCGGACCAGATGAGCCGCAACGCCACGGGGGGATGGTGGCGCGGTCCCCCTTGGCTGCCCGCGTTGAAGCGCGCCGGGAGTTGACCCGCGCGCGGGGCGGGGCTATCATCCCACCTGAGCTTACGATGATTACTGCCAGCGCGCCCGCGAAAGCTATTCTCATCGGCGAGCACGCGGTCGTCTATGGGCGACCGGCCATCGCTATCCCCCTGCCCCAGGTGCGCGCCACGGCGACGGTCATCCCCGGCGAGCGGGGGGGCGGGGTGTGGCTGCTGGCCCCCGACCTGGGGCGCAGCTATCAGGCGCGGCCCGACGCGGGCGACGATGCCCTGGCGGTGACGGTGTTCAACGCCCTGGCGTGGCTCGGCCAGCCGCCCGACCTGGACCTGGGTATCACGGTGCGCTCGGCCATCCCGCTGGCGCGGGGGATGGGTAGCGGCGCGGCCATTGCCACGGCCATCGTGCGCGCCCTGGCTGCGTACTTCGGCGTCACCCCGGCCCCGCGCGAGGTGTCCGACCTGGTGTATCGGACCGAGGTGCTGTACCACGGCACGCCGAGCGGCATCGATAATACCGTGGTCGCCTACGAGCGGCCGGTGTGGTTCGTGCGCGGGACAGGGCCGCAGCCGCTGGCTGCCGGCGGGCGCTTTGACTTTGTGATTGCGGATACGGGCGTCGCCAGCCCCACGAAGACTGCCGTGGGCGACGTGCGGCGGGGGTGGCAGGCCGACGCGGCCAGCTACGAGACGCTGTTCGACACGCTGGGCGACCTGGTGACGCAGGCGCGCGCGGCCATCGCCCAGGGTGACGCGGCGGGCCTGGGGCGGCTGATGAACGCGGGGCAGGCGACCCTGGCGCGGCTGGGGGTGTCGTCGCCGGAGTTGGACGCTCTGACGAAGGCCGCCGTCGGCGCGGGCGCGCTGGGAGCGAAGCTATCGGGGGGCGGGCGCGGCGGCATTGCGCTGGCGCTGGTGAAGCCAGCGGACGCGGCGGCGGTGCGCGAGGCGTTGGTCAAGGCAGGGGCGGTGCAGGTCTTGCAAACGAGATTGGAGAGGGGAGATTAGGGATTGCTGGACTACATCTATCGTGGGCGTCAACTGAACATGGCTCACCGTGGGGCAAGCGCGACGGCGCCGGAGAATACCCTGGCGGCGTTTCGGGCGGCCGTAGAGGCGGGGGCTGACGGGGTCGAGCTGGACGTGCAGCTTTCGGCCGACGGCGTGGCGGTGATCCACCACGACTTCGACCTGGGGCGCACCGATGACGGCCGCGGGCCACTGCGCGAGCAGACGCTGGCTCAACTGCGGCGGCTGGACGCGGGGGGCTGGAAAGACCCGCGCTTCACGGGCGAGCGTATCCCGACGCTGGCCGAGGTTTTCGCCTTGCTCGACCGCCAGGCGCTGGTCAATGTCGAACTCAAGACGAAATCGACACGCGGCGAGGGGCTGGAGGCGGCGGTCTTCAACGATATCCAGCGCGCCCACATGACCGACCGGGTCATCGTCTCGTCCTTCAATCCCTTCGCCCTGATGCGTTTCCGTGACCTGGCGGCGGGTATCCCGCTGGGCCTGCTGTACTCGCCCGACATGCCGGTCCACCTGCGGCGCACCTGGCTGCGGCCCGCCGTGCGTCCTGAAGCTCTGCACCCGCGCCACGACATGGTCAGCGCCGACCTGATGGCGTGGGCGCGCAAGAGCGGCTACCGGGTCAATACCTGGACAGTCGACGATCCGACCGAGATGCGCCGCCTGCTCGACCTGGGGGTCGATGCCATCATCACCAACGTCCCCGACGTGCTACGTGGGGTGATGGCGGAGACACGACGGCGCTAGAGTCGCTGCATTCCTATGCCCCTCGTCTTCCTCAAGCTCGGCGGTTCCCTCATTACCGACAAGCGCGGCGACGCCGCCGTGCGCCAGGACGCGCTGGACAGTGCGGCGCGGGAGATTCGCGCCGCGTTGGACGCCGATCCGGGCCTGGGGCTGGTGGTCGGCCACGGCAGCGGCTCCTTCGGCCACGTCGCCGCCCGCAAGTCGCGGATGCTCGACGACCCCGTTAACTGGCGAGCCTACGCCGAGGTGGGCGCGGCGGCGGCGCGGCTGAACCGCCTGGTGGCGGACGCGCTGCTGGCGGCCGACGTGCCCGCTGTGACCATCCAGCCGTCGGCGGCGGTCCTCGCCCGCGAGGGGCGGATCGTGGACATGGCGCTGACGCCATTGCGCAGGCTGCTCGACGCGGGAGCGGTCCCGCTGGTTTACGGTGACGTGGCGGTGGACGAGGCGCGGGGCTACTGCATCATCGCCACCGAGACTATCTTCACCTATCTCGCCGACGCCCTGCGCCCTGACCGTATCGTGCTGGCGGGCCAGGTGGACGGCGTGTATAGCGTCGATCCGCTGGTCCACCCCGACGCGCGGCCCGTGCCACGGCTGACCCCCGACGACTGGACCGCCATCGCGGGCGGGCTGCATGGGGCGGCGGGGGTGGACGTGACGGGGGGCATGGCGGCGAAGGTGCGGGCGATGCTCGACCTGGTGCAGGCCTACCCGGCGCTGAGGGTACGCCTGGTGTCGGGCCTGCGCCCGGGCGCGATTCGCGACGCCGTGCTGGGACGCGAGGCGGGGGGGAGCGTGTTAACGACCACCGAAAGAGGAGATTATTATGCCAGCCAGCGCGGTGGTGGGCGCTCAGTGGGGCGACGAGGGTAAGGGGCGCGTCATCGACTACGCCGCCGAGGGGGCGGCGATTGTCGTCCGCTGCCAGGGCGGCGACAACGCGGGCCACACCGTCGTCAACGACCTGGGCACATTTCGCCTGCACCTGATTCCCTCCGGCATCTTCCACCCCCAGTGCCTGTCCATTCTGGGCGCGGGCACGGTCGTCAACCCCGCCGCGCTGCTGGGTGAGATGGCCGAGCTGCGCCAGGTGGGGCTGACGCTGGACAATTTTCGTATCGACCGTCGCGCCCATCTGCTGCTGCCCTATCACCGCGAGTTGGACGGCCTGGAGGATGAGCGGCGCGGCAAGGCGAGCATCGGCACGACCAAGCGGGGCATTGGCCCCGCCTACAGTGACAAGGCGGCGCGGGTCGGGGTGCGGATGGGCGACCTACTCGACCTGTCCTACCTGGCGGGTCGCCTGAGCCTGACGCTGGACGCGCGCAATGCCCGCTTGCAGGAATTCGGCCACGCGCCGGTGAGCCTCGACGATCTGGTGAGCCAGGCAGCGGGGTGGGCCGACGCCCTCGGCCGGTATATCGTAGACAGCCTGCCCATTGTCCGCGATGCGGTGGGCAAAGGCGAGAATATCCTGCTAGAGGGTCAGCTGGCGGCCCTGCGCGACCTGGATTGGGGCACGTATCCTTATGTCACGTCGTCGAACCCAACGGCGGCGGGGTTGTGCCAGGGGGCGGGACTCGCGCCGCGTCACCTGGGGGACGTGATCGGCGTGGCAAAGGCGTACACGACAGCGGTGGGCGCGGGGCCGTTCCCTACCGAGTTGCACGACGCGACGGGGACGCGGTTGCAGGAGGTCGGCCAGGAGTACGGGGCGTCGACCGGTCGGCCGCGCCGCTGCGGCTGGTACGATGCAGTGGCTGTGGGGCACTCGGCGTGGCTCAACGGCTTCAGTCACCTGGCGATCACTAAGGTGGATGTGCTGGACGGCTTCGAGGAGCTTCGCGTGTGTGTGGCCTACGAGGTGGACGGCCAGCAGGTGACGACGCTGCCGGATACGCCGGTGATGGAGCGGGCGACGCCGGTGTATGAGACCTGGCCGGGCTGGGCCGAGCCGACGACCGCCGCGCGGCGTTGGGGCGACCTGCCCGCCAACGCCCGCCGCTACGTCGAGCGGCTGGCAGAGCTGGCGCAGACGCCGGTGCGCTTCGTGTCGGTGGGGCCACAGCGCGAGGCGATGATAGAGCTATGACCTTCAGCCACGACACTTACCTTAGCCCGATGACGTGGCGCTACGGCAGCGACGCCATGCGCGCCGTGTGGTCGGAGGCGGCCAAGCGGCGGCTGTGGCGCCGGGTGTGGTTGGCGCTGGCGACGGCGCAACACGCGGCGGGGTTGGTGTCCGACGCCCAGCGGGATGATCTGGCAGCCCATGTGGAGGATGTGGACATCGAGCGC
>CAZJJF010000236.1:0-6487 GCA_964546245.1 uncultured Anaerolineales bacterium | reverse complement strand
GATGGCCTCCCAGCGATGGCCGTGGTACTGGTAGATAGAGTAGTTCTCGAAAGTGCAAGGCTGACCGGGGGGGGCGAAGGTGCAGGGTCCGCCGTTGAGGTTGTAGCGCGGCGCTTTCGTGGCATCGTTGAGGGGGCCCGACCAGCCTGGTGGGATGACGCCATTGGGATTGCCCTGATCATATGCGTAGTACTGCCCATTGGCGATGACAATCTCGACGTAATCCTTACTCGTGGCAGAGTAAGCGAAGGCGAGCTGAGGGTCCGAGGCGAAAAGGGTCGTCATAAGCAGCAGGACCAATGGGACGAGCAATGCGGCGCGTCTAAGCCGTGTTCGCCAGGCTGATGACAGGCGACCCAAAGTTGTGCGGCGAGACATCTTCACTCTCCTTTGGCTAGATGATGGTGACGGCATTAGCGCCTCCGACGTAACATCATCTTAACCCACCAGCAGAGAGTTGGGAATAGGAGGCTTCCAGGGTATCACCCCTGGAGAACCCTGGTATCAGGTCAGGGCGCGCCGCGCCGCCCCCGCATCTCGCGCTCGACGTACCAGCGCACCGCCTCAGGCCGGCCACTGACCCCCAGCTTCGCGTACACCTGCGTCAGGTGCTCTTCCACCGTTGACCGCTGGATGGCGAGCGCCCGGGCAATCTCCTTGTTGGCCTGACCCGATGCCACCAACCGCAACACATCCCACTGCCGCCGCGTCAGAGCAGGGTCGTCGGCAGCCACCTCGGTGGGACGCGGCCAGTGGTGACGCAGCCAACCGGGGCGTCCCTGGGCGAGAAGCGGAACAACCACCGGGCTGTACCAGACCTCACCGCGCCCGCAGGCTCGCACCGCCTCGCCCACCCGAGTCAGGTCCTCGCCGTGGTATAGATAGCCGTTCACGCCCGCCGCGATCATCGAGACGATGCACGTCTCGTCGAGAGGCCCGAAGGCAAGCACCGCTGTCCGCTGGCCCAAAGGCGCCGCGAGAGCCAGGCTCTCCTCCAGGCCAACACCCAGGTCGCAGTCCAGAACGACGACGTCGGGCCGCGTGGTGGCGACGGCAGTCGCGACCGTCCGCGCCTCGCTCACCTCGGCGACAACCTCCAGGCCGTCTTCTATCTCTACGGCCCGCCGCACCCCCTGACGCTCGATAGACTTCCTGATCGCCAGCGCCACCTGCAAAGGGCGGTCTGGCGTATACCCATCCATGTTTGTCCTTCCAGCAAGCGCCCCTTTACAGCTTGTCTTAGCCAATAGTAGGTTGCATCTCGACTTCGAGTTATTACGCCTGGTCAGCGTGAGCACAGAGGTCTCGTCAGTCATTCGTCAGTCTACCCCGCACTGCAGGGCTACCAATGCTCCGCCTTTGACAAGCCTCCCCATGCGCCGCTAGAATCGGCGCATGTTGGACCGCTACGCGTCGCGCCTGGCCCTGCTGTGCCTGGGTGTCTACCTCGCCCTGGCCGCGCTGTACAGCCTCGCCACGCCCCTGTTCGAGGCCCCCGACGAGCTGTACCACTTCGCCGTCATCGAGCATCTGGCGCGGACGGGCGCGCTGCCGCCCAGGCAGGCTGTCGATCCCGCCACGCGCCAGCCAACCCCCTGGCGGCAGATGGCCTTCCACGCCCCCGGCTACTACCTGCTCGCTGCGCCCCTGGCCGCCCGGATCGACACGTCCGACTTCGCCACGGCCTACCCGGCCAACCCCCACGCCCGCATCGGCCTGACCAGCGCCGAGGACAACGTCAACGTCGTCGTCCACCACGACCTGCCCGACCTCTGGCGGGGCACGGGGCTGGCGGTGCGCCTGGTGCGGCTGCTCAGCCTGCTCCTGGGCGCGGTGACGGTCGGCGGCACGTACCTCCTGGCGCGGGCTGTCATCCCCAGTGAGCCGTGGGCCGCGCTGCTGGCGATGGCCGTGGTCGCCCTCAACCCCCAGTTCCTGTTCCTCAGCGGCGTGGTCAGTAACGACAGCCTGGTCGTTGCCCTCACCGCCGTCGGCCTGTGGCTGACCGTCCGCCTAGTGAGGCGCGGCGCGTCCTGGCCCGTGGTCCTCGCCCTGGCTGTCGTCCTGGGCGCGGCGAGTCTCGCCAAGGCCAGCGGCATCTTGCTATACCCGGTTGCTCTGGCGGCCCTGGCGTGGGTCGCCTGGCGCGACCGCCTGCCGCTGACGCGCCTGGCCGCCTACGTTCTGGTCATCGGCGCGGCGTGGCTGGTCATCACCGGCTGGTGGAGCATCGACAACTGGCGGACGCTGGGCGACCCGCTGGCGACGCGGCTGGTGGCGCAGGCGACCGGCAAGCGCATCTGGCCGCCCGCCGACCTGGGCGCGGAGATGCGCGGGGTCTATCTGTCCTTCTGGGGGGTGTTTGGCTGGTTCAACATCCTGGCCCCGGCGGGGTTCTATGCCGGAACCGTGGCGCTGGTGATTGTGTCGGCCGGAGGTTGGGCGCTGCGAGCGTGGCGCGCCCGCGCCTCCCAGGCCCCGCCCATGCCGGGCGCGGCCGGCGCGGTGGGCATTGTCGCGCGCTCGCTCGCCCCGCCCCAGGTCGCGCCACGCGCCGTCGACGATGCGGTCGTCGTGGCCTTGCTGCTCGGCTACACCGCGCTTCTGGCGGGGGCGTGGTGGCAGTTCAACCGCCTGGTGTTGGCGGGGCAGGGACGGCTGCTCTTCCCTGCCCTGCCGGTGGTCGCGCTGGGCCTGGCCTGGGGGCTGAGCGCGTACCGTCCGCGTTGGCTGGGCGCGTTCCCCGTCGCCCTGCTGGGTGTGGCCGCCGCCCTCTTTCCCCTCTGGCTCATCGCTCCGGCCTACGCGCCCACCCACGCCGGGGCCGCCACCGCGTGGCAGCCGTCCCCCGGCGCGGTGGAGGTGCGACTAACCGAGCCGGGCGCGGAACAGGCATGCCTGTCGCTATGGACAAGCCCCGCCGCTGAGTGGGACGGCACGCGAGGCACGCCGGTAACGGTGCGCCTGGCCTGGCAGGTCCACTGCCCGCTGACACGCGATTGGAGCGTCTTTGCCCACTTCATCGACGAGCGCCGCGAGGCATGCGTGCCGGGTGATACAGCCTACATCCTGTCCCAGGTCGACTCGATGCCCCAAGGTGGCCGCCTGCCCTTCACGGCCTTCGTGCCCGGCACGGTCATCGAGGAGAAGCTGGCCGTGACGCCGCCCGACCGGCTGGGGCGCAATCGCGCCTGGCACGTGCAGTTGGGCCTGTACGATGCCGTCGGCGGGACCGGCGAGCGCGTACCCATGATAATCGCCTCGCCCCTGCCCGCCGACGCTCTGCTCGGCATCGGCAAATGCTCCCCGGATAGCTTGCGCTACACCCTCAATCAGCGTTAGCCCGCCGCGGGCGCAGCCGCTCCCGCACCTGGGGGTTGACCACATTGGGCGCCCAACCGTCGGCGAACCAGCGGATAGCGGTTTCGCACGCTTCGCGGCGCAGCGCGGGCAGCGCCTGCTCGGAGTACGCCCCCATGTGGGGCGTGAGCGTGACGGCATCCATGCCCCGCAGCGGCGAGGTGAGGTCCAACGGCTCGGTCTCGAACACGTCCAGCGCCGCGCCGGCGATCCAGCCCTCCTGGAGGGCACGGGCAAGGGCCACCTCATCGATAATCGAGCCACGGCTGGTATTGACGAGAAACGCCGACGGCCTCATCTGCCGCAGCTCGGCCGCGCCGATGAGATGCCGCGTGTCGGGGCTGAGGGGGACGTGGACCGATACGTAGTCGCTTCCCGCCAGCAGGGTTGGCAGGTCAACCGGCTCTACGCCGTGCGCACGCAGCGTGCCATCAGGAAGGAAGGGGTCGTGGGCGATCATTCGGACGCCGAAGCCGGTCATCTGCCTTGCCGTCATACGCGCGATGCGCCCAAAGCCGACAAAGCCCAGCGTGCTCATGGACAGCCGCTGAATGGGCTTGAAGTCGGCATAGGGCCAATGCCCCGCTCGAATGGCCCGGTCGGCTCGGCTCACCTTGCGCGCCGCATCGAGAATCAGCGCGCTGGCGTGGGTGGCGACTTCCTCGGTACAGTAGGTGGGACAGTTGGCGACGGCGACGCCCAACTCCGTAGCCGCTACCGCGTCGATGATGTCGTAGCCAACGCCCCAGCGCAGCGCGATGCGGCCGTCGGGCAGCGCGGCCAGGGCGGCACGGGAAATTGGGGCGGCCAGGGTCCACAGCATCTCAGCGCCCTGCCCCTGGGCCACCACGTCCTCGGCGGTCTGGCAGTGGCCTTCGCGCAGTTCAATGCCGTGGGCGGCCAGGGTTGCGCGCTCATAGTCGTAGGGGCCTAAGAACTCCAGGGCATCGGCGAGAAAGACGACGGGCTTTGTCACGCAGGTCTCTCCTGTGCGCCTAACGCGCGGCTCGTCCCAAGATTGTATAATGTCGACCGGTAGTATATGGGACCGGGCCGCGCTGTCAATCCCACTCACGCCGCGTTTGGGCGACAGGGGATTGCGGGCATAGAATATCGGCAGTCTTGTCCGCGCCCCTTCGTGTCCAACCTTCTTCGCTTGGGCACGGAGCAGCGGCGCTGAGCTACAAAGCGAGGCCTCTATTGACCCGCCGCAAGTCAGCCCACCCCGGCGTGGCCCACCCCTTCGCCCTGCCCCCCCGCTTTGTCGAGCGCATGCGCGCCCTGCTCGGCGGCGAGGCCGACGCCCTGTTCGCGTCCCTGGCGGCCGCGCCCCTCGTCGGCTTGCGCGTCAACACGCTCAAGTTGGGCGTCGCTGACTTTCAAGCGCGCGTATCGTGGCGGCTGGAAGCCGTGCCCTGGTGCGCGGCTGGCTTCATCGGCGATGGTACGGCTAGTCTCGGCCGCCATCCCGACCACGCCGCCGGGCTGTACTACCTTCAGGAGCCAGCGGCGATGGCCGTCGCTGAGGCCCTCGCGCCGCAGCCGGGCGAGTTGGTTCTCGACCTGGCCGCCGCGCCAGGTGGCAAGGCGACTCACCTGGCCGCCCTGGCCGGCGATGAGGCGCTCATTGTCGCCAACGAGGTCGAGCGCAGTCGCGTCAACACGCTGATGGGCAACCTCGAACGCCTGGGGGTGTGGAACGCGGTGGTGGTGAGCGACGAGCCGCGCCGCCTGGTCGAGCGGTGGCCGGGGGTCTTCGACCGTGTCCTGCTCGATGCGCCTTGCTCCGGCGAAGGGATGTTCCGCAAGTCGGAGGCGGCTCTCAGCCATTGGAGCGAGGACAACATTCGAGGCTGCGCCACGCGCCAGCGGCAGATCATCGCCAGCGCAGCGGACCTGGTCAAGCCCGGCGGTTGGCTGGCGTACAGCACCTGTACCTTTGCGCCCGAGGAAGACGAGGCGGTCATTGCCGCGTTCCTGGCCGCCCGCCCCGACTTTGAGATGCGCCATATGGAGCTTGCTGGCGTCGCGCCCGCGCGCCGGGACTGGGCGCGCAACGCTCCCCCCGGTGTTGACCTGGCCGATGCGGTACGTATCTGGCCGCACCTGGCGCGGGGCGAGGGCCACTTTATCGCCCTGATGCAGCGCGTCGGCGGGCTCGTCCCGCGCCCTCGCCGTGCTACGGTCAAGGCCGCCGATCGTCGCCTGGTGGCGGTCTGGCGCGACTTCGCCACCTTGACCTTCGGCCTGGATCCGACTGCCCATCGTGTCCTTGTCGCCGAGGGCGAGCGCCTCTACGCTGTGCCTGACACGGCCCTCGCCAGCGACGGCCTGCGGGTGGCGCGGGTGGGGGTAGCGCTGGGAACGCTGCGTGGCGCGCTCTTTGAGCCATCCCACAGCCTGGCCCTGGGCATGAGGCAGGCTGCCATCGACGGCGCGGCGGCCCTCGGCCACGTGCTTGATCTGGCCGGCGACGACCCACGCCTCGACCGCTACCTCCAGGGCCATCCCATCGATGCGCCCGGCGCGCCGGGCTGGAGTCTGGTCGCCGCCGACGGTTTCCCGCTGGGCTGGGGGCGCCGGACCGGCGGCACGGTCAAGAACGCCTACCCCAAGGGCCTGCGACGCCCGCTCAGTTGAAGTAATCAGCGCGGGAACACGTGCAGCTTCATGCCGGCTTGATGCCGGTCGCCTGACTCGCGGCGGGCGGCTTGACAGCCACCGGCATTGTCGTAGCATGTAGCCCTACCCTATCAGGACGGCCTGCCTTATCGAGTACAGCGAGGACGGCGTGGACAACGATACGCAGCGCATCGCGCTGCTGGCCCTGGGGACAGCCGTACCAACCTACCGATTTCAGCAGACTCACCTGGCGGGGTGGGTCGCGGAGTCCTTTGACGACGTTGAATTGAGGACGTGGATCAAGCGGCTGTACGCGGTATCGGGGATTGAGGCCCGCTACTCGTGCCTGCCGGACCCCTTATATCCAGTCCAGGACTCGCGATTCGCGCCAGGTCGCCCCGCCGGCGAGACCCCCACCACTGCCGAGCGCATGGACATCTACCAGCGCGAGGCGACCGCGGTGGGCAGCGCGGCAGCCCGCGCTGCCCTTACCGAGACGGGGGCA
>CAZJJF010000235.1:2011-6502 GCA_964546245.1 uncultured Anaerolineales bacterium | reverse complement strand
CCGTTGCTGCCTGAGGTTCTTCCCCGTTCGCTGTGCTCAGAGCCTGCCCTGAGCGCGCCGAAGGGGCTTCGGCGCGCTCAGAACGATAATTGGCAGCTTCTCTATTCAAGGTTGGTATCAGAGAGGGGAGGTTGGGCCGGGGCAGCTTGCATTGCCGTTCTTGATTGAGAACATCAGCTTGACTTTTCGCACGGACGTGCTATAATATAATCAGAACAACCGTTCGGGGCAGCAGAGACCTTTAGGAGGCGCCGATATGAACCGAGAAGACTTGCTGGAGCTGGCCCGGCGCACGCCTGACGTAGGCAGGGCCAGGCATGCTGATTTCGTTGATTACCTGGTTCCCGTGGAGGCGACCCGTCATCAGCGCGGGGAATGGACGACAGTCGAGAACGCCTACATGACCGTCATCGGCAAGCTGGCAATGGCGAACCAGGACCACCGCGCCCAGGAGAAGCAACTCAACTTCGAGGACCCGGTTGTCCTCGTCGACAGCGAAGAGCAGCTGACTCTGATGGTCGTCATCGACAGTGAGGTGTACGGCCGCCGCCACGGGATCGCCACCTCGCGCCGCATCGACGGCAGCGCGGTCGAGCGCGAGTACCCGTGGGAAGTGGCTGAGACGTCGGCGCTGGGCCGCGCCTTGACGACCATGGGCTACGGCGCGTTGCCCGGCGCGGGCCTGGCCTCAGCCGAGGACATGCAGCGCGCGACGGATGTCCGGCCGACGGCGGCAAACAGCCACGACACCGACCAGCGCGAGGGGGCGGAGCCGGCGACGGGCGCGCCAATCCCGGCGCAGCCTCGCCTGTCGGTAGCCGAGGGCGGCGCGGCGTACAAGGCGGCGGCCGCCACCCCTGGCCGCAAGGTGTCGCGGGTCTCGCGCTACCAGCGCGACAAGCTGCTGGAGCTGTACCATGAGGTGTACGGAGCGGACGACGACACCGCCGAGGCGGGCATTGATGCCATGTTCCAGCAGCAGTTCGGCCACGGCCTGGACGATGCGAGCTACAACGAGGGCGCGCACATCACGGCCAAGCTGCTCAGCTTGCAGCGGCAGGCGCGCGGGTTGGTGGCGGCGGCAAGCTAGGCGCAGGTCGGCAGGCAAGAGCTACGCCTGTCACTGTGGGTGATAGGCTCAAGGTTGGCGCGAGGGCGTTCGCTGAGAACGCCCTCGCGTTGTGTTGTGTTGTCACGTGACTTTCATCGCCACCGGCCGCGGCGGTGGCCCTTCCACCGTGTCGGGGAATGGATCACGGCCCTGAACCTTCGCCATGACGTAGCGCAGGATAGCGCGCAGCGTGGCGATGGTGGGCGCGGCCAGGAAGACGCCCAGGATGCCCGCCAGGCTGGCCCCGATGAACACGCCCACCAGCGCTACCACCGGGTGCAGGTTAACGCTGCCGCCGATAATACGCGGCACGAAGACGTGATTCTCTACCTGTTGAATCACCACGTATAGGCCCACAACCAGTACAGCAAACCACAGGTTATTTATGTCAAATCGCATGGATCCCTGGAAGACGGCGAGCAGCACAGCCGGCACGGCGGCCTGAATCGCCCCGTTGTTGGGCACGATTTCCAGGACGCCCGCCAGGATGCCCAGCCCCACTGGGTACGGGACGCCCACCAGCCACAGGCTGATGGCCACCACGAGACCGATGCTCACCGACAGCACCAACTGGCCGCGAAAGAAGCCGGCCCACACGGCGTTGATCTGCCTCGCCAGATGGTCGGCGTCATGCTCGTAGCCGGGTGGCGCCAGGCCGCGCAGATAGGCCATGATGCGCGGGGTGTCGGCCACGATGTAGAGGGACAGGACTACAATGAAGATACCCTCGACCAGCAATGAGGCGACGCTGGCCGTGGCGCGACCGAGGTAGCCCAGGCTCAGGCTGCCCAGGGAGCCAGCCAGCTCGCCGAGGCGATCCAGATTGTCGCGCAGGGCGGCAGCGACAGGCACGGGTATGCCCATGTCTTCCAGGTGTGTCAGTCGATCCGACCACGTGGCGATAAGTTCCTGAATCCGCGCCGGTTCTGGAATCAGGCCGAGCGTAGCTATGACCAGATTGGGCACGAGAAACAGGGGCAGAATGAGCAGAGCCAGCAGAGCCAGGTAGACGAGGATAGCGGCGGCGAAACGCGGTGCGCGCAGGCCACGCTGCACGAAACCCGCCACGGGGCTGAGCAGGAAGGCGAGGATGAGGGCCAGAATCACCGGGAACAGGGTATCGCGGGTGAAATAGAGGAAGATAACGCCAAGTACGGCGATGGCCGTGATGACCAGGCGTTTGGCGGCTTCACTCCATGGGGGACTCACGCGGCCCTCCTCTGCGACACAGATTTAGCGCGGCGCGCCATGTCTAGATTATACCCGTACCAGGGTCCTCGCCAAGTGGCCTGCCGCGTCACGGCTTTAGCCTGGCGCGGTTGGCCAGGCGGTGATCGGCTCAACTCAGCGACGCGCTCCGTCCCAGTTCGTCCAGGTGGCTGTGGTCGTTGATGCACACTACCATCGGGCCGTCGTCGCCAAACTCCACGCGGGAAATACCCGTGTTGCTGACGTTGAAGCGGGTAATGTGGTCATCGGGGAGGCCCAGCACGTGGGCGATGACGGCGCGCACCACCACGTCGTGGGTCACGACGGCCACCGACTGGCGCGGATGAGCGGCAGCGATGCGCGCCACGGCGGCGATGCTGCGCGCCTTCACCTGCTGGAAGTGCTCGCCGCCGGGCATCTGCACCGTTGCGGGGCGCGTTCGCCACAGGTGCAACAGGTCGCCGAACTGCCGCTCCACGTCGGTCTCCGTCAACCCTTCCCACGCGCCGTGGTGAATCTCTACCAGATCAGCATCGAGGTGGATGGGCAGGTGGTGCGAGCCGGCGAGGGCCGCCGCCGTCTGCCGCGCCCGGAGCAGTGGGCTGCTGTAGATAGCGTCCAGGCGCGCGTCGCGGAGGCGATTCGCCATGGCTTCCGCCTGCTGCAAGCCGAGCAGGCTCAACTCGATATCCCGCTGGCCCTGGATGATGCCCTCCCGGTTCCACACGCTCTGGCCGTGGCGGATGATGAGCAGGCGGGTGACGGGTGGGGCGTCGGTGGCGAAGCCAAGCATGCTACACCTGCACCCGTCGCACATCATATACCAGGCCGGTCTCGGACAGGCGCTCGGCAACCTCGGGGGCCAGCGGGTCGTCGAGGCCCAGAATCATGATGGCTCGGCCGCGCGGGTGGTCACGGCCAACCTGCATAAAAGCGATGTTGACGTTCTCGCGGCCCAGCATCGTGCCTACCGCGCCGATGATGCCGGGCTGGTCGGTGTTGTGGCACACCAGCAGGTAGCCTTCCAGGGTGATGTTGACCCAGTAGTCGTCGATGCGCACCAGTTGCGGCTCGCCACGGGCGACTGTCCCGCTGACCAGCATGCGCCCCTTGTCGGTGGTGGCTTCCAGTGTCACCAGGGACGTGAACTGGCGCACCGTCGTGCTCTTCTCTTCAACAATCTCCAACCCGCGCCGCCGCGCGATGATCCCCGCGTTGATGAGATTGATACGTTCCTCCGACAGGCCCGCCAGCAGGCCGCGGATGGCGGCCGCCTTCAGGGGTGTGGTATCGTAGTCGGCCAGCTCGCCAGCGTATACCAGCCGCACCCGTTCCAGCCGCCCCGGCGCGACCTGGCGGTAGAAGCGGGCCAGCCGCTCCGTCAGGTCGAGGTAGGGGACAAGGAACTCCAGCGTCTCCGGCGACACCAGGGGCGCGTTCACGGCATGCTCGGCGGGCCGCCCGGCCAGCACAGCCACGATCTGCTCGGCTACGTCGCGCGCTACGCCCTGCTGCGCCTCGAGGGTCGACGCGCCCAGGTGGGGCGTGACGATGATTTTCGGGTGGCGGCGCAGGGGGTGGTCGGCGGGCAATGGCTCCTTCTCGAACACGTCCAGCGCGGCCCCCGCCAGGCGGCCCGCGTCTAGCGCCTCAATGAGGGCGGCCTCGTTGACCAGCGGCCCGCGCGCGACGTTGATGAGGCGCGCGGTGGGCTTCATCAGTCGAAGCGCTTCGGGGCCGATCAGGCCCCGCGTGTGGGCGTTGAGGACGGTGTGCAGGGTCACGAAGTCGGACTGGCGCAGTAAGTCTTCCAGGCTCGCCAGTTCCACGCCCAGCCGCTCGGCCACGTCGGCGGCGACAAAGGGGTCGTAGGCGACGACGCGCATGGCGAGGCCGTCGGCGCGGCGAGCGACTTCCTGGCCGATGCGGCCCAGGCCGACGATGCCCAGCGTCTTGCCGCGCACCTCGGTTCCTATGAACTTGCTGCGCTCCCAGCCGCCCGCCCGTAGCGTCTCGTGGGCCTGGGGGATGTGGCGGGCCAGGGCCAGCATCATGGCGATGCTGTGCTCGGCAGCGGCGATGGTGTTGGAGGTGGGCGCGTTGACCACGACGACGCCGCGCCGCGTAGCGGCCTCTACGTCGATGTTGTCGATGCCGACACCCGCCCGGCC
>CAZJJF010000235.1:0-2001 GCA_964546245.1 uncultured Anaerolineales bacterium | reverse complement strand
GACGCGCAACCGCTCGGCGGCCTCGATGACCTTTGCGGTGATGCGGGTCTCGCTGCGCACGACCAGGGCGTCGTAGGCGGGGATGAGGGCGATGAGTTCGGCCTCGCTCAGCTTGAGGCGCACGTCCACCTCGGCGTGCTCGCGCAGCAGGGCCACGCCCTCGGCGTCGATGGGGTCGGCCACCAGGACGCGGCTGGTGATGGCGGAGAATACGTCGGACAGAAAGGTTGTGTTAGTGAGCATAGTCCCATACCCCTCTCTCCTGATGGAAGAGAGTCCATGTCTTGCATCGCAAAGGCGCGGTTGCCACAGGGTATAACGTTCGACAGTCACCCCGAGGTACGAGGGGTCTCTGCCAGCGCCAATGGCGGAGACTCCTCGCATCCGCTCGGGATGACAGTCGATGCCCTACCCAGAACACGCCCTTCCTTGTCGCCCTGAGCGCAAGCGAAGAGCCTCGGCCAACACCTGGCGAAACCATGCTTTCCGCGCTCGACGGCAAGGTTCTTCGCTCTGCTCCGCTGCGCTCAGAACGACAACTTTCCCTACCGCCCCGCCGTGACCGGCAGCTCGGCGCGGATGGCGGCCAGGGTCAGGTCGATGTCCTTGTCCGTCACGTAGCCCAGGTGGCCGATGCGAAACACCTTGCCTGCCAGGTCGCCCTGTGCGCCGGCCAACACCACGTTATGGTGCTTTTTGATCTGGCGGCGCAGGTCGTCGGCGTTTATGCCCTCTGGGGGCAGCACTGACGTGACAGTGTTGGACGCATAGCGCGGGTCAGCGAACAGCTTGAGGCCCATGTCCTGGACGCCGTGACGAGTGCGGTCGGCGATGCGTTGATGGCGGGCCAGCACTCGCTCCAGCCCCTCCTCCTGAAGGATGCGCAGCCCCTCCTGCAGGGCATAGAAGACGGAGACGGCGGGTGTCCAGGGTGTGGAACCTTCGGTCTGCGCCTTCTTAGCCTTCCTGAGGTCGTAGTAGTAGCGCGGCATGCGCGCCGTCTCGCTGGCCTGCCAGGCGGCCGGACTCATGGCGACGAAGGCCAGCCCCGGCGGAGCCATCCAGCCCTTCTGCGAGCCGCTCACCAGAACGTCCACGCCCCAGGCGTCGGTGTCCAGGGGTATGCAGCCCGCCGAGCTGATAGCATCCACCAGCAGCAGCTTGCCCTCGGCTTTGATGACGTCGGCCAGTTCGCGC
The DNA here is from genome assembly GCA_964546245.1 of uncultured Anaerolineales bacterium. Taxonomy (GTDB): domain Bacteria; phylum Chloroflexota; class Anaerolineae; order Epilineales; family JAHCIE01; genus JAHCIE01. The sequence continues at coordinate 804 of CAZJJF010000235.1, read as the reverse complement.
AGCGGGTTGGTGACGCCGGTCGATGTCTCGTTGTGCGTGACCAATACGGCCTTGACCTCGGGGTGGGCGCGCAGGGCGTCGGCCACCTGGGACACGTTGGCCGCCTGGCCCTGGGGGAAGTCCAGGGGGATGATATTCGCGCCGTAGGTCGAGGCGATGGTACGGAGACGCTCGCCGAAGTAGCCGATGGACACCGACAGCACGCTGTCGCCGGGGGACAGGGTGTTGACGACGGCGGCTTCCAGGCCGCCCGTGCCCGACGACGTCAGAATCAGCACGTCATTCTGAGTCAGCAGGAAGGCCTTGAGGCCGGCCACGATTTCGGCCTGGATGGCGGCGAACTCGGGGCCGCGATGGTTGATCATGTCGCGGGCCTGGGCGTTCTGGACGCTCTTGGGGAGGGGGGTAGGGCCGGGAATGCGTAGATTGGGTTCGTTCATGGAATCAGTCCTCCTGATTAAGGTCTGTGGGCATCAAAACGGGGCGACACCTGTGGCGTCGCCCCGTTGCGTCTACCGTCAGTCAGGGATACTGCTAGTCGCGTGGCGGCGGACCGCCACGACTGCCGCCAGACGAGCCGCCACGATAGCCGCCACCGCCACCCGGTCGGCCACCCCGGTCGCCGCCGGGGCGAGGGCCGCTACGCTGCTGGCGGTTGCGCTGGTCGCGCTCGCGGGCCTCTTCGGCGGTCAACCCTTCGAGGACGGCCGTCCGCGACAGGCGGACCTTGCCTTCGGGGTCAACATCGATGACCATGACCATGATCTCGTCGCCGAGCTTGACCACGTCCTCGACCTTGTTGAC
>CAZJJF010000234.1:0-6534 GCA_964546245.1 uncultured Anaerolineales bacterium | reverse complement strand
TTACCGGTGAGTTGAAGGCTAGAGCCAGGGGGGCAACGATGCGCCATCGTCGCCCCCCTGGTGTCACACGAGTCTGGTGTGGCTCGCCCCTCTAGCAGGAATCCGCCCCACGGTCACGGGCGCTACTGGCCGCTCGGCCTGGCGGCCGGCCGCCGCGCTACCAGGCCGGTGATGACCGCCAGGCCCGCCCGAATCAGGGCGAACCCCACGAAATCGCTGGCGGTGAGCCGCTCGCCCAGCAGCAGCGCGCCCCACACGATGCTCGTGAACGGCGAGATGTAGGTAACCAGCGAGGTCTGCGTCGCGCCGACCTGCCTGACCAGCCAGTAGTAGAGGAGGTAGGCCAGGGATGTGCCGACGATGGCGAGGGCGAGCAGGGCGAGGATCGCGCTCAGTGTCTGCGTGGTGGGCGCGAGGTCGAGCGTCCACGGCCGGTCCACGATCAGGGCGACTGGCAGAATATACAGCGTCGCCATCAGCAACTGACCAGTCGTGGCCTGCATCGGGGCGACCTGGCGCATGCGCAGGCGCGTCCAGATGAAGGCCGCGCCGTAGCTGATGGCGGCGGCGACGATGGCGACGTCGCCGAGCAGGCTGTCGCCCACGCCGCGCAGCGCGTCAGGCCCGACGAGGGCGGCGACGCCCAGGAAGCCGAGCAGGATGCCCAGCGCCTTGCTCGGGGTCAGCCGCTCATCGGGCAGGAAGAACTGGGCAAAGATGACGGTGAAGATGGGCGAGGAGGCGATAAGAATCGCGGTGATGCCCGTGTCAACGAACTGCTCGCCCCAGGTAATCAGGGTGTAGGGGAGCGCGCCGTTAAGCAGGCCGGTGCCGGCGAAGCTCAGCCAGTCGCGCCGGTCGCGAGGCAGCCCGCTGCCCTGGAGCTTGAGGATGAGCCAGCTCAGCCCGCCTGCGATCAGCACGCGGCCCAGGACGAGGGTAGCGGGCGGAAATACACCCACCGCCACCTTGATGAACAGGTACGATGCGCCCCAGATGGAACCAAGCAGAAACAGAATGCCAAAGTCACGTAGTCGCACGCTGCTCTCCCGATCGGGCACTTGCTTTGGGAATGAAACGCCCCGCCGCGCGGGGTGTCATCATTGTAACCCATCGGGGACCAACGCGCTATCTATTTCTTGCGGCGCAAACCGCGTCCCGTATAATGTAAGCTTCATTGCCGTCAGCGCGTCGGGTGTGCTATGATTACTTTCTCGTACCTGTCTGCCGCCTGATATACCGCGACGAGCCTATCGCGCAGGGAGCTAATATGGCGCTCAAGGAGTACAGGCCGGGGACCGCGTTTCCCGGCGTCATCGGACGGACCTTCGACGTGTCTGAGCCAGCCTGGCCCGAACCGCTGCGGGCGGCGGAAGGCGCGCCCAACGTGCTGTTCATCATCCTGGATGATACCGGCTTCGGGCAGCTAGGCTGCTATGGCAGCCCCATCGCCACGCCCAACCTGGACAGTCTGGCGGCGGGCGGGCTGCGCTACAACAACATGCACACGACGGCGCTCTGTTCACCCAGTCGGTCGTGCGTTCTCACCGGCCGCAACCACCATTCCAACGCCATGGCGTGTATCACCGAGGGATCCACCGGCTATCCCGGCGCGAACGGCTACATCCCCTTCGCGAACGGCTTCCTGTCCGAAACTCTGCTGCAGAAGGGCTACAACACCTACGCCATCGGCAAGTGGCACCTGACGCCGGCCGACCAGACATCGGCGGCCGGGCCGTACGACCGCTGGCCGCTGGGCCGCGGCTTCGAGCGCTTCTACGGCTTCCTGGGCGGGGAAACCCACCAGTACTACCCCGAGCTGGTCTACGACAACCACCAGGTGGAGCCGCCCAAGACTCCCGAAGAGGGCTATCACGTCACCGAGGACCTGGTGGATCATGCCATCCAGTTCATCGCTGATGCGAAGCAAGTCGCGCCCAACAAGCCCTTCTTCATGTACTTCTGCCCTGGCGCGATGCACGCCCCGCACCACGTGCGCAAGGAGTGGGCTGACAGGTACACAGGTCAGTTCGACGACGGTTGGGACGCCTATCGCGAGCAGACCCTCACTCGCCAGAAGCAACAGGGCATCGTACCCGCCGACGCGGAGCTGTCGCGGCACGACCCCGACGTCAAGCCGTGGGCCGAGTGCTCCGCCGATGAGAAGCGACTCTATGCGCGCATGATGGAGGTGTTCGCGGGCTTCCTGGAACATACCGACCATCACATCGGGCGATTACTAGCCTTCCTGAAGGCCACCGGGCAGTTCGACAATACCCTGATCATGGTGCTCTCCGACAACGGCGCATCGTCGGAGGGCGGCCCGACTGGCTCCGTCAACGAGAACCTGTTCTTCAACAATGTACCAGAGTCGCTAGAGGAGAACCTCAAGCACATCGACCAGCTGGGTGGGCCGGAGACCTTCAACCACTACGCCTGGGGCTGGACCTGGGCTGGCAACACGCCGTTCCGCCGCTGGAAGCGCGAGACGTATCGGGGCGGCATCAGCGACCCGTTCATTGTGCACTGGCCGGCCGGTATCGGGGCCAAAGGTGAAGTGCGCAGCCAGTACGCCCACGCCATCGACATGGTTCCCACGGTGCTCGACGCGCTGAGTATCGAGCCGCCGACTACAATCAAGGGCGTGACGCAGTCGCCCATCGAGGGCGTCAGCTTCGCCCACAGCTTCGACAACGCCGGGGCCGAGAGCCAGCACCGTGTCCAGTATTTCGAGATGCTGGGGCATCGTTCGATTTATCACGACGGCTGGCGGGCGGTCTGCCCGTGGCCAGGGCCGTCCTTCACCGAGGCGGGCATGCCCTTTGGCGCGCCCATCCCCTACGCCAGGCTGACCGAGCTGGACGCGAAACATTGGGAGTTGTACCACGTGGCGGAGGACTTTGCCGAGAACCACAACATCGCCGCCGCCCACCGCGACAAGCTGATCGAGATGATCGGCCAGTGGTACGTGGAGGCGGGCAAGTACAATGTGCTGCCCGTGGATGGGCGCGGGACGCTGCGCTTCGCCGAGGAGCGGCCGCAGATCGCCGGTCCGCGCACGAGCTTCACCCTCTACCCGCACACCCAGGCGGTGCCCTTCAACGCCCTGCCCAGCCTGCTCAACCGCACCCACAGCATTACTGCCGACGTGCTCATCCCGGATGGCGGCGCGGAGGGCGTGCTGGTCTCCTACGGCGGCACCGACGGCGGCTATTCCTTCTACATCCAGGACGGCAAGTTGCAATACGTCCACAACTACGTGGCGCGCGAGTACCTCCACGTCGCGGCGACGGAGCCAGTCGCTCCAGGCCGCCACGCACTGAGCTATGAGTTCAAGGTAACCGGCCAGCCTGACTTCGCCACGGGAAAGGGCGCGCCGGGCAGCGCCTGTCTCTACGTGGACGGTAAGCTGGTGGGGCAGGCCGAGTTCGCGGTGACGACGCCCCTGAGCCTGGGACTGACGGGCGGCCTGAAGGTGGGCGCCGACCCTGGCGCGCCGGTAGTCCCGTTCTACAACTCGCCCTTCGAGTTCACCGGCGCCGTATACAGCGTCACCTTCGACATCAGCGGCGAGACCATCGAGGACAAGGAAGCCGAGGTGCGCCGCATCATGGCGCGGCAGTGAGGTAGACGCTGCGCGGTTGGTGGACGCAGCGGGGAAGGCATTTCGTGGGCGGGGCAGGGTCATCCTACCCGACTTGCCAAGAGAAGCGAACGCGGACAGAATGCTGTCAAGGCTCGCGACGGCGAGCCTTGATATAGGGCGTTCTTCACGCCGTCGCGCCTGCCTCCAGCAGCGTCTCAAACCGCCGCACTGTCTCCGGCGAGTGGCCCTCGTACTTGTTGTTGACGAAGACGAAGACCTCGGCCCCCTGCTCGCGCAGGGCCACCACGTTGTCGCGCCACCACGCCAGGTCCGCCGCGCGGTCCTGGACGACCTCGCCCTGGTCGCCGGGAATCTTGCGGCGGTCGCCCAGCAGCCGGATGTAGGCGAAGTCGGCGGTAGGCACGGCCAGGCGCGGCATGTAGTACAGGTCGGACATGACCAGCGCCACGTTGCGCGCGCGCAGGGCGTCGAACAGCGGGTCGTCCAGCCACGAGCGGTGGCGCACCTCGACGGCGTAGCGCAGGTCGTGGGGCAGGGCGTCCAGGTAGCCGGTCAGGTCGGGCAGGCGCTCGGCCTGGAAGGTGTAGTCGAACTGGAGGACGAGGGGGCCAAGCTTGTCGCCTAGCCGACGCATCGTCTCCAGGAACGCGCCCGTCTCCAGGTCGGCGTCGAGGAGCTTCTTCTCGTGGCTGATGAGTTGAGGGAACTTGGGGCAGAACAGGAAGCCGTCGGGCGTCCTGGCCGCCCACCCGTCGACCACGCTCTCGCGGGGGATGGCGTAGAAGGTGGAGTCAATCTCCACGGCCCGGAAGTGTTTGGCGTACTCCGTGATATAGTTACCCGGTTTCGTACCCGGCGGGTAGAACGGCCCCACCCAGGTATCGAAGGACCACGCCATCGTGCCAAGCCATACGCCGTTGTCTGTCGCCATGCTGCACCTCACTGGTCAATCGTTCTCGATTCAGAACAATTGTACCATAAAAGAGACGGCGGCGCAAGCGAGCGGGCGCGGCCTAGTCCTCCACGAGCAGCGGACCGCCCGCCCGCAGGCTGCCGATGAGCTCCTCTAGCGTCTGCGGCTTGCACTTGAAGAAGTCGTCCTGGGGCACTCTCTGGTACTCCCAGGCGACGCCGCTCAACATCGTCGCATCCTCGCACCACTGTTGCGCTCGCCGCTCCTTCCACTCCACGTCCACGTCCTCGCGGCCCTTCGGCTCTAGCAGCCAGTGGGTTCCCGCCGTATCCCGCGCCACGAAGTCCGGCTCGTAGTAGCGCAGGTTCGCCTCCCGGTCCAGGTACTCGATGCTCACCGGCTGGGGCAGATTGCCCACGTTGGCGAAGGCGACCACGTCCGGCGCTTTCGCCAGGAAGTGGGCGAAGGCCATCTCGTATTCGTTGTTGCAGGGCGTCAGGTTGAAGACCGTCCTGCCGACCTCCACCACCTTGCCCGACCAGGGGAAAGGCGGCGTGGTGGATAGCCAGCGTTCCTCGCCGCCTGCCATCACCTCGCGCTCATCGGTCAGCCGGGGGCGGAGCAGCTTCAAGAACACCCGCTCGGTGAAGGCCAGGACCGTCGAGCGATTGAGGTCGTGAAGGGCGGCGGGGCTGTCGAGATTGACCTCGCGCCCGTAGGCTTTCTCGCGCAGGAACTGCTCGATCTTGGGGACCAGGACCGCGAACTGGGCCGGCAGGCGCAGGGCCTGGGCGATCATCTGCGCGTAGAAGGCGATGATCTCGCCGGACGTGTGGGCCTGGGGCATCTGGTAGACGCGGCTGACCAGCACCGCGTCGTCGATCACATCCCGCCCCTCGTAGGTGAAGGTATCCGGCGGAACGGCATCCTCATCGAGCTTGAGGGGGTAGGTCAGCCCAATCTTGCCGATGTCCAGGCCCTCGATGACGCTCCGAATGTCCTTCTTGCGTTCCAGGCGGGGCGTCAGGACCGGGATGGCGATGTCGAAGGCAGGGATGCGCTCGGTGACGACCTCGATGGTCGGGATGAGGAGGGCCGTCTTCTTCGTGCCGTAGTCGAAGGTGTCGAGCTTGAGGCCCTCCTCCTTCTCCAGGTCGGCAACCACCTCCATGAAGTTGTCATTGCCGATGATGTCGACGTGCTCGTGATACCCGCTCTGGTCGCGGAACATCAGCCGCAGGCCGCGCCCCACCGCCTGCTCGGGCAGGATGTTGGCCTTGGCGGTAAAGGGGCGCAGGCCGACCACCACCGTCACGTTGTTGACGTCCCACCCCTCGCGCAACATCAGCACGGACACGATGCACTGGACGGCGCGTGTGTCACTGTCCACTTCCCGCGCCGCCTCCCGCGCCTTCTCCAACTCCTCCTTGTTGCTGATCTCGCCGGTCCTGTTGGTGTGGATGACCAGCAATTTGTCGCCGCTGAAGTGGGTAGGGTACTTCTTCCGCAGCCAGGTGGCGACGTTGTCGGCGCTCTTGGTGTCGTAGAGCATGACGAACAGGATGGGCTTCCTGCCGAGGGCCTGCAACTGGTCCTTGTATTCGAGCCAGCGCTCGACCGAGGCGACCAGGTATGGCTCGAAGCGGACGGAGGCGTGGTCACTGGGCACTTCCGTAATACCCTGCGCCACGCCCTTGATGGGCCGCTTCACCACGCGGTCGATGATGGCCTGCTTGAGGGGGTAGTCGAAGACCGTCCAGTTGAACAGCTGACCCGACGCATCACGCGGGGTGGCGGAGAAGTCGAGCTGCGCGGCGAGACCCGCCGGCGCCAGCCGCTGATGAAGGTCGGCGATGACCGCGTTCCACGCGCTGCCCGGATCGTGGGTATGGTGCGCCTCGTCGTTGATGACCAGGGCCTTACCCCGCCGCGCGATGCGATCCACGAAGCTCTCGACAGGCTGTAGGTTCGCCGGGGGAAGGGAGCCGAGTAGGTCCGCGACCGGGTTATCATC
>CAZJJF010000233.1:0-6538 GCA_964546245.1 uncultured Anaerolineales bacterium | reverse complement strand
TCAGAGTGTCGATGGCCCCGACGTCAGCATCCAGCTTGACAAGGCCGAGGGACGGCTGCCGCGCAAGGAGCAGATTCCGAAGGAACGCTACTATCGCGGCCAACGGCTCAAGGTGTACGTGGTCGAGGTCAAGAAGACCAACAAGGGTCCTGAGATCGTCGTGTCGCGTACCCATCGCAATATGCTGCGGCGTTTGCTGGAGCTAGAGGTGCCGGAGATCTTCAATGGCGCGGTCGAGATCAAGGCCATCGCCCGCGAGGCTGGCTCGCGCTCTAAGGTTGCCGTCGCCGCCCGCCAGGAAGGCATCGACCCGGTCGGCGCGTGTGTCGGCATGCGCGGGGTGCGTATTCAGGCGCTGGTCAACGAGCTTGGTGGCGAAAAGATCGACGTTGTCGAGTGGAGTCCGAGCGACGAGCGTTTTATCGCCAATGCCCTTAGCCCGGCGGTCGTGCTCTCGGTGAAGACCGAGGAAGGGGCTGATGGGCGCACGGCCAAGGTCGTCGTCCCCGACAAGCAACTCTCCCTGGCTATCGGCAAGGAGGGGCAGAACGCCCGTCTCGCGGCCAAGCTGACAGGCTGGCGTATCGACATCAAGAGCCAGGCGGAGGCGTTGCAGGAGGAGCAGCAAGCGGCCGAAGAAGAACTGCGTCAGATGGAGCGGCTGCGAGCCATTGAGGACGCTCGCAAGCTGCTTGACCTGGCAGAGCTGCTGGCGACGGAGGAACGGGCCGCCGCAAGTCTCGACGAGGCCGAGACGCCCCTGGCTGATCTGGCTGGGGCCGAGTTGACCGCCGATGCCCCAACTGCCGAGACGCCTGATGTAACTGTGGTGAGTCCCCCCACACCGGTCGCGCCCGCCCCGCCCACGCCAGCCACGCCGCCGGTCGTCCATCCTCCTGCGTCGACCGCAGCCCCGGCGCCGGCCACGGGGGACGCGCGCAAGATCGTGTTCGAGCTGCCCGCGATTCCTGTTGAGGCCGAAGAAGAGGAAGAAGAGGGCATCGAGGCGCGTCCTAAGGACAAGAAAGCTAAGAAGAAGAGCAAGGCCGCGCTCGTCCGCGATGAGCGCACCGGCCGCCTGGTCAAGGCCACGGCGCGCAAGTCTAACCGCGCTCGCCCCGAGTGGGAAGAGGTGGATCTGGACGAGGACAAGGTGGACGATCTGGAGGGCGAAGAGGTTGACTATTTCGCCAGTGACGATGAAGACTTCGCGTACGACCCCGACGCCGACGCCTAAGCCTCAGCCAGTGCGGCGCAAGCATGTGCCACAGCGGACATGCATCGGCTGCCGCCGGAGTCAGGGCAAGCGCGTCATGGTGCGCGTCGTTCGCACGTCTGATGTGGGCATCATCGTTGATCCAACCGGCAAGCGCGCCGGGCGCGGCGCTTATATCTGCGCCGACCCGTCGTGCTGGGAGGCGGCTCTGAAAGGCCGCCTCGAGCACGCCCTCAAGGCGACCCTGACTGCGGGCGAGCGCGAGGCGTTGCGGATGTATGCGGCCGGCATCGCCAAGAATAGCGATGCCCCAGCCGAGAGCGATGTCTAACCTACATGCTATGGACCACGGGTTGAAGACCGTGTCGCGCCCTATCGCGACACGCCAGAGTAGCGGAGCCGACGTGACTCGTTAAGCGTCGACCGATGAGATCCCGCCCTGGACCTCATCGGTGGCTGAGTCGATGCCACGTCTCCCGCGGACAGACCAACCGCACGGGCGCGTCGCATCGTAGCCCCGTCGGCCCTGGGCTGAGTTCCGCCTCCGCGCCCGCTGCTGGCCCGCCAGAGCGGGCTTTGCATTGAACTAAGGCTGGAGGAGGAGGACCACGGCGGCCTGCTGGGGTCCGAGAAAGAGGTGTATCCTATGGCAAAGACCGCATCGAATCCGACATCGACCCCCAGCGGCACGGCCGCCCCGGCCGTCCCTGCTGCGCCTGTCGTCGCGCCAACCGCGAGCAGTCGCGTGATCGAGTTGCCCAGCGACATTACGGTGCGCGAGCTGGCAACCCGCATGGAAGTCAGCCCCATCGATTTGCTAAAAGCCCTGATGAAGGGCGGCGTCGTGGTCAACATCAACAAGACCATCGACTTTGACATGGCATCCCTCGTGGCCGAAGAGTTCGGCTTCGAGGCGCGCCCCGAAGGTTGGGCGAGCATTCCAGCCCCTGAGCCTGAGCCGGAACCGATCGCGACCACGGTGGAGACGCCCAAGAAGCGCCGCCCCTTTGAGACCGACGCCGACCGTGGCAAGGCCGTCCCGCGCCCGCCGGTAGTGACCATCATGGGCCACGTCGATCACGGCAAGACCAGCTTGCTCGATGTCATCCGCCAGGCCAACGTCGCCGAGGGCGAGGCGGGCGGCATCACCCAGCACATCGGCGCGTATCAGGTGGAGAAGCAGGGCCGTAAAATCACCTTCATCGACACGCCCGGCCACGCTGCCTTCACCGCTATGCGCGCTCGCGGCGCGCGGGTGACGGATATCGCGGTTCTCGTGGTCGCGGCAGACGACGGCGTCAAGCCGCAGACTGTCGAGGCTCTTGAGCATGCCCGCGCCGCCGGGGTCCCGATCGTTGTCGCGCTCAACAAGATTGACAAGTCCAACGCCGCCCCCGACCGGGTGCGCCAGGAACTGGCGGACCTGGGCCTGATGGCCGATGAGTGGGGTGGTGAGACCTTCGTTGTACCCGTCTCCGCGCGCACGCGGCAGGGTATCGAGGACTTGCTCGACGCCATCCTCCTGGTAGCCGAGAGCGAGGACATTACGGCCAACCCCAACCGCCCCGCCGCCGGCAGTATCATCGAGTCGAATCTCGATCCCAAGCGCGGAGTGACGGCCACCTTCCTGGTCCAGGTCGGCACGCTGCACACGGGTGACTGGATTACCGCCGGTTCATCCTTTGGTCGCGTGCGCGCCATGACTGACGAGTTGGGACGGCGTGTGAAGGAGGCTGGCCCCTCGACGCCAGTGGCGGTACTGGGCTTGAGCGAGGTTCCGAAGGCGGGCCAGACCTTCGAGGTCTTCCCCGACGAGCGTAGCGCGCGTGCCCAGGCCCAGGCGGTTGTAACGCCCCGCGCTGGGACACCGGCGCCCGGTCGTTCGCTGGCCGACCTGATCGCCATGATGAACAAGGGCGAGATCAAGGAACTGAATGTTGTTCTCAAGGTCGATGTCGAAGGCTCGCTGGAGCCGGTTGTTAACTCTCTCAAGGACCTGGCAACCCAGGAGACGCGCATCAAGTTCATTCGCGAGGCGGTGGGAACCATCACCGAGAACGATGTGACGCTCGCGGCCGCTTCGGGCGCGATGGTCATCGGCTTCCAGGTGGATGCCGATGGGACGGCGCGCGCCGGCGCCGAGCAGCAAGGCGTTACCATCCGCCGCTACGACGTTATCTACAAGCTCACCGAAGACATGGAGAAGGCCCTCAAGGGCCTGGTAGATCCGGTGTACGAGGATGTGGTCCACGGCGAGGCCGAGGTGCGCGCTATCTTCTCGCGCGGCCGTATCGCAGGCTGCATGATTCTGTCGGGCAAGGCGACGCGCGGCTCGCGCGTGCGCGTCATCCGCAAGGGGGAGACCCTGGCCGACAGCCGTATCGCCAACCTCAAGCGCATGACCGAGGATGTGCGTGAGGTGGCCCAGGGCTACGAGTGCGGCATCTCGGTCGAGAACTTCACCGACTTCGAGGAAGGTGACCGCCTCGTCTTCTACCGTCGCGAGCGGGTCTTCTAGTCACGTTGTCAGGAGCGCGTCATGTCATCGACCAAGCGCCGAGGGCGCGCCGCCGAGGTAATCAAGGACACGCTGTCCCTGTCCTTGAGCCAGGCGGCCGACCCGCGGCTCAATCTAGTCAACGTGTCGGATGTGGAAGTTAATCAGGATATGTCCGCCGCGAAAGTATGGTACTTCGTAGGCGGCGACGATCCGGAGGCCCGCGCCGATGCCCTGGCCGGTCTCAAGCATGCCCAGGGCTTCCTGCGCACGCAGATCGCCGAAGCTCTCGACCTGCGTCGCGCGCCCACCCTGACCTTCCATTACGATGAGAGCGTGGAACGAGCGTCGCGGGTGCTGGAGATTCTCGACGAGCTGGAGGCCAACAAGGTAGATGAGGGCAGCGATGGAGACAACGCCAGCCGTGCGTGACGCCGTTCACCTCTTGCAGGGAGCGCGGCACATCTTCGCCGCTGCCCACATTGACCCCGACGGCGATGCCATCGGCTCGCTGCTCGGCTTCGCTGCGACGTTGCGCCACCTCGGCAAGAAGGTCACGGTTGCCCTCGCCGACCCCGTACCATGGCGCTTCGAGGACCTGGTCGGCGCAAGCGATGTGCAGGCCGAGGGGCCGACCTCGCAGCACGATGTGCTGGTGTCTCTGGACGCCAGCGAGTTGTCGCGCCTGGGCGCGGTCCTGACGCCCGATGTCATCGGCGGCCGCCCGCTTCTCATGATCGACCACCACGTCACCAACTCCCGGTTCGGGACGGTCAATGTCCTGGACCCGACCGCGGCGGCCACGGCCGAGATCGTCTATTTCCTGAGCCTGGCCCTGGGTGTGGTCCCCGACCAGCCGACGGCCACCGCGCTGTTGACAGGCATCGTCACCGATACCCTCGGCTTTCGCACTACCAGCACCACGCCGCGCACCCTGGAAGTCGCCCAGGCGCTGATGCATTCGGGCGCGGACCTGGCCACCATCGCCCAGCGAGCCTTCAACAGCCAATCCTTCGCCAGCCTACAATTGGCAGCCGAGGCGCTGGCGGCGATGCAGATGGACGACGGTGTCCTGTGGGCAGAGTTGCCGCAGACTACCCTGCGCCGGCTGGGCATCGGCCCCGGCGAGCACGCGGGCATCGTCAGCCTGCTGAACTCCGTCAAGGAGGCCCGCATCGCTGTCATCTTCCGCGAGAAGGCAGACGGGCGCATCGATGTCAGTATGCGCTCCAAGCCGGGCATCAGCCTGGCGCCAGTCGCGGCGGCCCTGGGCGGCGGCGGCCACCCGCAGGCGGCGGGAACCACGCTGCCGCCTCCCATGTCAACCGCCCGCGCCACGGTCCTGGCCGCACTGCGGCCCCTGCTCACCACGCCGTAACCAGCAGCGCGGTGAGCGGCGACCGCGCCCCTATGTTGGATTGCTATGGCTCTATGTACCCACTGCGCCCATAATCCCGAAAACGAAGGCAAGCCCGCCTCGATACTGTTCGATCCCGATCGAATCGGCGGCAGCCAGCCTAAGCCACCGCTGTCGGGCTTCTTCAACGTCGACAAGCCGGCCGGCATGACCTCCCACGACGTGGTCGCCGCCCTGCGGCGCGCGGGCAAGGAACGCCGCGTCGGCCACGCGGGAACCCTCGACCCGATGGCGACGGGGGTATTGCTGGTGGCCGTTGGCTCGGCGACGCGCGTCATCGAGTACCTACAAGATGGGCAGAAGGTCTACCAGGGCACGGTGCGCTTCGGCCTGACCACGACCAGCTACGACATCGAAGGCGAGGTCGTCAGCCAGGCCGCGCCCGACGCCGTGGCGGCGCTGACCCGCGAGCAGGTCGAAGCCGCAATGGTCCCATTCCGAGGCGTCATCCAGCAAGTGCCGCCGATGGTATCAGCGCTCAAGCGCGATGGTCGTCGCCTGTATGACCTGGCCCGCGAGGGCATCGAGGTCGAGCGTGAGCCGCGCACCGTCGAGGTATCGGAGTTAATCCTGACCGACTGGTCACCGCCGTCGGCTACCTTCCGCGCTACCGTCAGCAAGGGCACGTACATTCGCTCCCTGGCCCACGACCTGGGCAAGGCCCTCGGCGTCGGCGGAACGCTGACGGCCTTGCGCCGTCTGGCAGTCGGTCCCTTCACCATCGACGGCGCAGAGAGCCTGGAGACCCTGGTCGATGCCCTGGCGGGCGACTACTGGACGCAGTTCATCCATCCCCTGGACGAGGCGCTGCTGGCCTTCGACGCCTGCGTCGTGGACAAGGCCACTGAGGAAGCTATCCGCCAGGGGCGACAGGTGACTCTACCTTGCGAGTTGAGCACGAGCCAGGCGCGCGCCTACAATTTACATGGCGACTTTATCGGCCTGCTGAAATACGATGACTGGACCCATCTCTGGCAGCCAGACAAGGTCTTCCCGCGCCCTTCCCTGGCGCGATAGCCCCATCTCGGCGCGGCGCGACTGTGAGCTATGCCTGACCCAACTTCCCTTGCCTCCCACGCACCCGACCACCCCATCGTCCTGACCGTCGGCAAGTTCGACGGCGTACACATCGCCCACCAGCATCTACTGGCGCGAATGCGCCGCCGCGCCGCCGAGCTTCACGCCCAGACGGCGGTCATGATTCTCCACCCCAACCCGCTGCTCGTCCTACGCCCCGAGGCCGCGCCCCTGGCGCTGACCACCCTCGCCGACCGCATCGCGCTCTTGCATGACCAGGGCATCCACCACATTCTGGTCGAGCCCTTTACCCGCGAGTTGGCGCAAACCAGCGCCGACGACTTCATCGCGCGCATCCTGCGCCACCTGCGTGTGGTGGAGTTGTGGGAAG
>CAZJJF010000232.1:2555-6562 GCA_964546245.1 uncultured Anaerolineales bacterium | reverse complement strand
CCGACGGCGGCAACGTCGCCCCGCTGGTCGCCAGCTTGACGTGATTGCGGATGTCGCGCGCGCCACCCAGCGAGACATCACCTTTGGCAGCGATCCAGTCTTTGGCCTCGGCCGTCTCCTGCTGCCGCCGCGCCACCTCGTCGAAGTCGCCCGTCGGCGTCAACGCCAGCGCCAACTCGCGCCCCGCGCTAAAGGCCGTATGTTCCGCCAGGCGGTCCAGCACCTTCGGATATTCCAGAATACGCAAAGATTTCGGGTTCATGAGGCTCAGTCGATTCCAGCCAGGTCTGACATAGTGAAGCGTGAAACATGGAACGTGAACCACGCTGAGTGTTCCCACGTTCCACGTTTCACGCATTACGTTTCACGTTTCACGTTCCATGCCTATTCTAGGATGCGCCGGGGAGCGTGTCAAAGGACATTTGGGCTATCTTCTCGGCGGAAGCATCCACCAAAAGATGGACATCGCCCCATTCCCGCCGCTACGAGTTGGCCGCACCCCTATCAGCGATCCGCCGCCACGCGCCACTCCACAATCGCCCCCCGCCCCTCGGCCCGCGCCTGCGCCGCCGTCTCTAGAATCATCAGCAAGGCCGTGACGCCAGCTTCGACCGGCCACGTCGCCAGCATCTCGTCGAGCGCCGCGCTGACCGCGCTCGCCCCCTGCCCCCCCACCGGCAGCAGCCGGCTACCCTGGCGCACCTCACCGTCGAGCATCTCCCCCGTCAGCCGCACCCGACGCGGCCGCAGCCCACGCTCCCCCAGCCGCACCCGCAAGTCGCGGGCCTGGATAGCAGCCAGCGAACGCAGGCGGAAGCTCTCGTAGACAGGATTGGGAAAAAGTTGCCGCGACCCTTCGCGCGCCACGACATGGCGGGCAGTGACGAAGCGCCCCGCCTCGCCTGACGCCAACCGCTGGGCGTGTCGCGCCGCCAGCCCGAAGCGCGCCGCGACCAACGCCGCTGGCAGCGCGGCCAGCTCCCCCAGCGTGACGACCCCGCCGACATACAGGGCCTGCCGCGTCTCGCTATCAAGCGGAACAACCTCCAGCGGCATAGGCGCCAGGCGCGCCGCGTCCGTCCCCGCCTCCCAGACCGTCTCCGTACCTGAAGGGGTGCATTGGGCAGCCACGCGCGCTGCAAAGGGTGTGTCAGCGATGGCGACCGATGGCCGCGCGCGAGCCACCCTCGCGACAACTTTCGCCAGCAGCCGCGCCAGTGCCAGTCCGTCCCCATAATGATCTTCGAGCGCCGCGACATCCACCAGCGCCTCACCCTGACGGGGCGCTTCGACGGCCGGGGCGATACCTTCCAGCGCGTCCAGGCAGGCAGCCCACAGGCGCGGCCGTCGCTCGATGTCCGTCCCCTCCGCCATCAGCACACACGCGACGCGCACCCGCCCCCCTCCTTTGCCCACACCCGGTAAACCTGCCTCCATTATACCAGAACGCGTGTTCCTATGTCAACATTTCCGGAACAGGTCACAGCCCGCCAACGGCCTACGCGCAAAGCAATCTAGACTCTCCATTCCACAGCATTTCCAGTACAATACCGCTATACACGACAAGGCCTCATGCCGCGAAGGCGACATAAATCCACGCCTTGCGCATCGCCCGCTGTCCGGCTATACTACTGAGCGCTACCTTTCGTGCGGCCACGCGCCGCCAAGCCGGAGTTGCTACCATGCCCGTCCCGCCTCGCACGCGCCTTATCGACCTGGTCGAGCGCCTGCGGTGGGGTTTGCCCATCCTCATCTTCCTCTTCGTCGTCTTCCACCAGCTTGTTACGCTGGGCTGGATAGATTCTCGCCCCACGTCAATTCGCTTCATCGCCGCCCTCCTCGTCTATGGCCTCATTGGCCCCCTCATGACCTGGTGGGTACTCACCTGGATCACCGACCACCTGCGCGAGCAGCGGCGCATCGAGCAGCAGATGCGCGAGCGCGAACAATACCTCGCCAGCATCGCCACCGCCTCCTCCGACGCCATCATGAGCGTCGATAACGGCGGCTGCATCCAATCCTGGAACCAGGGCGCGCAAACCATCTTTGGCTGGACCGCCGATGAAATCCTCGGCCAGAGCATGGATGTACTGGTGCCCGCCGACCGCCGCGCCCGCGGCGAACCGGCCAACATCCTGGCCGACGTGGCGAAGCGCGGCGCGGTCAGCCACTACGAGACCGAATGGGTGCGCCAGGACGGTCGCCGCATTGTCGTCGATGTGACCAGCAACGTGCTGACGGACGCGGCCGGCGAGATGATCGGCAGCGCCACCATTATTCGCAACATCACGGCCCGCAAGCGCGCCGAAGAGCAAATACGCCAACTCAATCGCGAGTTGGAGCAGCGCGTCAACAAGCGTACCCACCAGCTACACATCGCATTACAACAATTGCAAGACCGCGCCGCCGAGCTGGAGCGCGCCCACGCAGAGCTTACCGCGTTAGACCACCTCAAATCCGAGTTTGTCTCCATGGTCAGCCACGAATTACGTGCCCCCCTGACCAACATCAACGGTTCAGTCGAACTGCTCATGAGCGACACTGACCTGGAGCCTGGGCAGCGGGCCATGCTGCACATCATCCGCGAGCAAACCCAGCGCCTGACCCGCCTTGTCCAGGGCATCCTCAACGTCTCGCGCATCGAGGCAGGCCGCCTTACCCTGCGCCTGGAATCCCTCGATGTGGGCTACGTCATCACCCGCGTCGCCAAGAACACCCGCGGCGCGACTCTGCGCGAGATCGAGGTCAACCTGCCATCCTACCCCCTGATGGCCTGGGCCGACATAGATCGCGTCGAGGAGATTCTCGTCAACCTGGTCGACAACGCCCTCAAGTTCTCGCCCCTCGACGCGCCGGTGCGACTGTCGGGCTACGACGCCGCCCATCAGATGGTCATCGCCGTCAGCGACAGCGGCATAGGCATTCCGGCCGACCAGCTCGAGCGCATCTTCGAGAAATTCCATCGCCTGGAGCAAGGCGACGATCGCGAAACCTACGGCCACGGCCTCGGCCTATATATCGCCCGTGGCCTGGTCACAGCCCTCGGCGGCCGCATGTGGGCCGAAAGCGTCCCAGGGCGCGGCTCCACCTTCTACTTCACCCTGCCCCAGGCCTACGCGAGCGACGGCCTGCCCCTCGCTGGCCGATCGGCGGACAGCCCGCCGTGGCCCCTCGACACCTCGCCCGCGCTCATCGGCGAGACGCCCTCGCCCTGGATCGCGCCATGAACCACCACGAACCGGCCACCGTGCTCGTCGTTGACGACGACACAACTCTCCTCCTCCTCCTGCACCAGGCCCTGGAAAAGGCCGGCTACGACGTCGTCACCGCCACCCACGGTCTTGCCGGACTGCAACAGATGTATGAGCACCGCCCCGACCTCATCATCCTGGATGTGATGATGCCCCGCATGGACGGCTGGGAAACCGTCTCCCGCATCCGCGAAATGTCCCAGGTCCCCGTCATCATGCTCACCGCCAAGGACGAAGAGGCCGACAAGCTGCGCGGCTTCAGCGCAGGCGTCGACGACTACGTGACCAAACCCTTCAGCTTTGCCGAACTCACAGCCCGCGCCGCCGCCGTCCTCCATCGGACCCGGAACGGCAGCCTTCTCCGCGCCAGCCACACCCACACTACCGGCGACCTGGTCATCGATCTAGAGAATCGGCGCATCAGCAAGCGCGGCGAATTGCTTAGCCTCACCCCCACCGAATACAAGCTACTGGCCGTGCTGGTCGAAAGCGCCCCGCGCGTCCTGTCTCGCGAGCAACTGCTATCCCAGGTATGGGGCGAAGCCTATCTCGGCGACACCGACTACATCAAGCGTTACATCTGGTATCTGCGCCAAAAGATTGAGGACGACCCCGCCAACCCCGAATACGTCATTACCGACCGGGGCTTTGGGTACTCCTTCCGAAAAGACTAGCCCATGCCCGCCCGGCGCCCGTACGGCCCCCCCCGCAGTTGTGGGTGTGCAGACGGCCCTGTTAACCGGAGACCTAACGCCC
>CAZJJF010000232.1:0-2545 GCA_964546245.1 uncultured Anaerolineales bacterium | reverse complement strand
CTCCCTTCCTCCACCCCCCTCTTTGATGGCTTGACAGCGGCCGATGTAACCGCTATCCTTACCGCCGCCCGCCGCCGCCGCTACAGCCGGACCGAATTCGTGTGCCGCCAGGGCGACCCCGTGGATGCCGTCTACATGGTAGCAACCGGCCAGGTCCGCCTCACCCAGCTAGAGGCTGACGGTCAGGAAGTCGTCATCCGCTTCATTGGCCCTGGCGATATCTTCGGCGCGGTAGCTGCCTTCAAGGTCGCCCAATTCCCCGTCTCCGGGGAGGCGGTCGAGGCGTCCGAAATCATGGCCTGGGACCGCCCAACCATGACCGCCCTGGTACAGCGCTACCCACGCCTGGGCCAGAACTTGATGTCCATCCTCTCCGAACGCATCCAGGAGATGCGCCAACGCATCGGCGACCTCCAGACCCAGCGCGTCGAGCGCCGCATCGCCCGCACCCTGCTCCGCCTGGCCCAACAGGCGGGCCAGCGCACCGCAACAGGCGTCCTCATCAACCTGCCCCTCTCGCGCCAGGACCTGGCCGAGATGACCGGCACCACCCTCTATACCGTGAGTCGCGTCCTTAGCCAATGGGAAGCCGATGGCATCGTCAAGCCCGGCCGCGAGCGTGTCGAGATTCTCAGCCCCCACGCCCTCGTCACCATTGCCGAGGACCTACCCCCGTCATAGGCGACCACAGACGACCGACGACCGCGCGTTGAAGTCGGCGATCGGTGGTCGGTAGTCGGTGGCTCGTGGTCGGTAATCGGTCGTCCTTCGTCCTCCTTGCGCCAGCGCAAAGACGTATCCTCCCCACGGCTATATCCTGATAGCCTGAGGAGGAAGGGATGCAGCCATCAGTGACACCCGAATCCCTTATCGCATATATCTTGCAGACCTGGCCGCAAACCGTGAGCGTATTCCTACGCCATCGTATGGCGTGTGTTGGCTGCTCTCTGGCAGCCTTCGATACTCTGAGCGACGCAGCCCGCAGCTACAACATCGAGGTTGCGCGCCTCTTGGCGGAAATTGAAGCCGTGATTGGCCCCACTATCGCCGGTTCTCAGGAGGGAGAATCATGAAACCTGTCTCTCGCCAGGGTCGCCTGTTGTTGGCCCTGGCCCTCATCGTCGTCCTTGGCCTGCTACTCAGTGCGTGTGGCGGGCCGAGCGCCTCAAGTCTGGCCGAACCCCAGCGCCTGCCGGGCATGCCCTACGTCCCCGCCGGCACCGCGCAGGAAATCGCCAACCGCGCCGCCCAGCCGACAGCCTCCGCCGCCCAGCCCGCGGCCGCGGCTGCCCAGCCTGCGGCCGCGGCCGCTCAGCCCGCCGCCCCCAAATCCGCCACCAGCGGCAGCCAGACCAGCGTCTCGGCCCAGGCAGGACAGGCAGCGAAGCCCGCCCCCAACGCCCAGGCCCCCACGCCAACGGCCCGCCCTAACCAACCCGCTCAACCCGCCCAGCCCGCCCAACCCGCGGCCGGCCAGGCCCAGCACAGCACAGCCGGCGTCTCCTACGTCCCGAACGTCTCCTACACCCTCAAGACTGGCCTCGCCGACGGCCGCATGGCCTTCATCGGCCAGGGCGGCGACATCGACGGCAAAGTCAACCCCACTCTAACCGCCAAACCCGGCGATACCGTCCAGATCACCCTCATTAACGGCGACGGCGTCGAGCATGACATCGTCATCGAAGGCTACAACGTCGCCAGCGAGAAGGTGCGCGCCAAGGGCGCCAGCACTACCATCGTCTTCAAGGCCGACAAGGAAGGCAAGTTCGCCTACTTCTGCGCCGTCCCCGGCCACCGCGCCGCGGGCATGGAAGGCGCCATTGTCGTCGGCACGGTCGCCGCCGCCCCCACCATCCAGGGCGCGGACATTAGCCAGGACCCAGCCGAAGTGCCCGCCGGCGATCCACCGGGCGTCCGCCCCGCCAAGCACCACAAGGTCGAGCTGGAGACCATCGAGCTGGAAGGTCAGCTCGCCGACGGCACAACCTACACCTTCTGGACCTTCAACGGCAAGGTTCCCGGCCCCTTCCTCCGCATCCGTGAGGGCGATACCGTCGACGTCCGCCTCAAGAACCGCGCCGGCAGCATTATGGCCCACTCGGTAGACTTCCACGCTGTCACCGGCCCCGGCGGCGGCGCCGCCGTCACCCAGGCCCCGCCGGGCGTAGAGTTAGGCTTCACCTTCAAGGCCATCAACCCAGGCCTCTACGTCTACCACTGTGCTACACCCATGGTCGCCCAGCACATCGCCAACGGCATGTACGGCCTCATCCTCGTCGAGCCGAAGGAAGGGCTGCCCAAGGTCGACCACGAGTTCTACATCATGCAGGGCGAGATCTTCACCAGCGGCGACCTCCAGGCCAAGGGCCATCAGGAGTTCGACGTCACCAAGCTTCTCAACGAGCAACCCACCTACTTCATCTTCAACGGCTCCACCGACGCCCTGACCAAGAAGTACCCCCTCAAGGCCAAGGTCGGTGACACGGTCCGCATCTACTTTGGTGTCGGCGGCCCCAATGCCACCTCCTCCTTCCACGTCATCGGC
>CAZJJF010000231.1:0-6597 GCA_964546245.1 uncultured Anaerolineales bacterium | reverse complement strand
CGCCGCAACGGCAACGCGCCGTCGGCTGACCACGCGGTGACGCCGCCGTTCGCTACCGCGAGCGACCCGTTTACCGCCGAGGAACACCGCGAAGCGGCAGCCCGCGCGTACGTCGCGTGGCGTCGATATCTGTCCGAGGAACAAGCACAGGAGGTACAGGAAGTGCTGATGACTGGTAGGCCCGCAACCAAGTCGACTAAGGTCGGTCGCAACCAGCGCCCTGGGCGGGTGACTAAGGCCGAGCACGACAAGTTCATGCGACGGCTGTACGGCCAGCAGCGCACGACCCAGCGGCGCGTCAAGAAGGCGCGCGGCTGATGGTGGTAGAAGGCAACTCGTACCAGGCCCGCGACTACTACCCACCAAACCATCGCGTGGTCGTGGTCTTACCGGGCGACCCGCACCACCACCGCGTCGGCACCGTCGACACGACCCGCAACGTCAACGGCGACATGAAGCACGTCGTGCGGTTCGACAACGGCGACAAGGCGACCTACTGGGCCGAGGATCTGACGGGCGTTAGGGGCTGGGCCTAATGGCGTATATCAAGGTCCACGAGACCAAGGCCAAGCGCAACGGTAAGCCGGTCAAGCGGTACGCCGTGATCTGGCGGGAGCCGGTACGCGACAGCTTTGGTCTACCCGTCCCGGTGAGCCTTGGGCGGCCTGACGGGCCGAAACGGACCCGCAACCGCGCCGAGCGGTACGACACCCGCGAAGCAGCCCAGGCGCGCGTCGACGAGCTCAACGCCGCACGCCACACGACCGGCACCAGCGCCCTAGCCGACCAGCGCAAGGCAGGCGAGCTACCGCTAGGCCACTACGCCCAGGCGTGGCTGGCGGCCCAGCGGGTTCGTGTCGCGAGCGGCAAGCTGAAGGCGGCCACCGCAGCGAAGTACCAGCGCCTGCTGGAGTTTTACGTCCTGCCAGAGCTAGGCGGGACAGCCGTCGCGGCGATAACCCCGGCGCATTGCGAGCAGCTCCTGACGACGCTCGTGAACCGGCGCAGCCGCGTCGGCGACGGCGGCGCACTGACCCCTGCAACGGTCACCCACGTGTGGCGGACGTACACGAAGGTCTTGCGGTACGCCCTGCACCACGGCGCGCTGACGAGTAACCCTGCCGACCGGGTGGACTTTTCTGGCGCGCGGGCGACCGGCGACCATGCCCGGTTTGAGCACCGCCCGCTAACCGCCGAACAGGTCGGCGCGCTGAGCGCGGCGATAGCGGGGCGGGTGCCCGACCGGAGCGGCCCGCTACCGGCGTACCCGGTGTATGCGCTGATGGTTGAGTTCATGGCCTACACGGGATTGCGGGCGGGAGAAGTGGCCGGCCTGGAGATACAGGACCTTGTGTTTGGGCCAGGGCCAGATGGCGCGCCACGGTGTTCGGTGAACGTCCGCAGGACCAAGGAACGCAAGGGTGGCGTATGGGTAACGGGCACCCTCAAATCGAAACGCAGCCGACGCAATGTGCCCCTGCCGCCCTGGCTTGCGGAGCGTATGGCCGACTACCTCACCGACACCCACCCGCGCGCCGACGAGCCAGCCGCACCCGTATGGCCAGGGCGCAGCGCGGCATGGGCACCGATCGCGGGCAGCGCCGGTAACCGCCGCCAGACCACCTACGCCTGGGCTGAGCCGGTAGACCTCGGGACGTTCTACCGGCGCGTGTTCAAGCCCGCCCTGAGGGCCGTAGGGCTACCCGCGAGCGCGCCTAGGCGAGATGCGACGGCGACCGACCCAGCCCGCCCGGCCACGACCGGCATACGGCTCCACGACCTCCGCCATACGTTCGCCGCCCAACAGCTCTCGGCGGGCGTGCACTTTATGCAGGTAAGCCGCTGGCTAGGCCACGCGAGCTACACCCTCACTCTCGACACTTACGGCGAGTGGATCCCAGAGCAGGACGGCGGCATCCAGAACACGCTGCCTGAGCCTCCTGCGCCTAGCCGGAGCGTCGTGCCGCTGCGTCGCGGCGCGGCGGGCTAGACCGGCCCGAACCAGCCGGCCAGTTGGCCTAGCTAACAGCCCCGCGTACGCGGCGCGTACGCGACCAGGGGCAGGTTTCAGGCCTACCGGAGCCGTACCGGAGACCTACCGAAAACAGCCACTATGGGTGTCTTGCAGGCGTTTTGAGGGCTTCATGTAGCCCGTAGCGCCTGGTCGATTATGGGCGGGCGGGTAACTTCTAATCCCTAGGTCGCAGGTTCGATTCCTGCCGGGGGCGCAGTGTTTCGCCTGGTAACGGGCGAATCGTCAAGGCGACCGGGCCGATTCAGGCCGTTCACGTACGCGGGACGTACGCGAGCTGGCGACCGGTGCGCCGCATAGCTAACTCCGACCCTCGGCAGGCGATACGCCCCTGCACGTGCCGCTCCGAGCCGCTGAAGGCCCCACCAGGACGCGGGAGTCAGGCCGAGCTCAACCGCGCCCTGGCGGGAACCAGAGAGGCGACGACCGGGGCGGTGGAAAATGACTCTGACCTCAAAACCGCCACCCCGGTCGTGCCGTATCGGGCCTATGGGTCGACCCGATTCGCCTGCTGGCGCCGCCACCAGCAGGCTTTGACCAGAGGCGAATCAGACGCATGGCAGGGTCACCCGGCCTGGGTGCTGGGCAGCCGCACTCGGGGCAGTGGTCGCCCGTTGGTCGTGGTCCTGGTCCGTCGCAGCGGGTGCAGTAGCGGTGATGCTCGGGCCCGTGATCGCCTGGCCTGAATCCGCAGCGGTGCGGCTCGGCCACCACACTCACGGCCCTGAAACATTGCGAACTGGTGACGAAACGCCGCACTCCCCTGGTCAAATTCCTACCTATCTCTTGACCCTGCGGCCCTTGGCCGAGGTGTGTCGGATACGGCTGGCCGTCGTCGCACCCGGCTTGCGCGGCGGCAGCGCCCGGTACGCGGGTGAGTAGTGGAGCCGATGCGTAATTGCGGAATGGCCGCCCGTGGCGTGCGCCTTGCCTATGGCGTACTTGCGCAATTTGGGGTTAGCGAAGAACAACCGCCATTGCGCCCTGGACTTGAATGGCTTGTGCCGACCCGCAGGCTGCCCGGGGATAGTGCCCACCGGGTAATGGCCGGCGGCACGCCGCAATTTGCGGGTAGCCGTACGGGCCTTGCTTTTTCGCCGCGCCGTTGCCACGACCGCCCCTACCCGATGCGCTCGCCGGGATACCGCAAATCCGAACGCCGCCGTGGGAGTTGGATCGGGCGTAGGCGATTCGGCGGCAGCGCGACGCGCGGAGACAGGCCGCCGTACATGCCGCCGTAACTCGGTTCCCAGCCTTCACGTTGATGCGGTCGCAGCCCTGGTCCCCAAGACAACTCGCCGCAATCCGTGTCGTGATGGCTCGCGTTGCCGCGGCACTGCCGATCATTCGCACGTCCCATGACCAGCACCGCCCTACGTCTCGAACACCGGGGCGGTGTAGGTGCTGTCCTCGGTGATCTGAACCACCACTGCGGCACCGCGATTGCGGACGCCCACCCCAAAGCCGCGAGCGAAGAACGACTCAATCAGCGGGTAGTTCTGCCAGTGGCCGGGGATATGCCGCAGGCCTTGGTAGCTCCCGTTTACGTGAGAACGAACGCCGACCGCGTTGATGTCGGAATCTGGGCCGCCCGTGCACACGACCGCCACGTAACCGGGCGGGATGTAGTTCGACAGGATGAGCCAGGCGTCGGCGTAGCTTCCCCAGACCCGTAGCCCGTTGTAGTCGGCGGGTGGGATCGCACCGTGGATCGTCTCATTCGACAGGAAGGCCGGCATTGCCGCGCTCGGGATGAAGTCGAATTTGGGCGTCTTGCCGGTGGCGTACTCGTGGCCCGCTCGCCATCCGGTGATGTGGTCGGCGTCGTCCTGGTTCGCCAGGATGAGCAGTTGCTGCCCAACTTGAAGCCCGTAACCCTTGATCTTGAGGAGCCGGATCGCATCCTCAACGTCGGCAGAGTCGAGCGTCGCACTCTGTGTCGTGAGGTAGTGGGTCACGTTGCTGTCGAACTTGCGCCCAAGGTACGGCGGCGGGGCGTAGCCGTCCGTGCCGTTCCAGAGGCCGAAGCAGGTATGTCCCCACTCGTTCTGCCGCGCAGCGGGATTGAACAGGCGGTTCAGAATGGTCCCGTTGACGAGCCGGTTGTCGGCCTCAAGGATGCGGGTGACCTGGGCGCTCACCTGATCTGCGGTTGCTTCCCGCAGGAAACGCCACGTGAACCGGGTGGCCTTGTCGAAGTCGTGGAACTCAAAGCCCATCTTGAGGTAGTCGGCAGGCTCCCGCAGGGCGGTCGGGATACCAAACTCGCTGGCCTTGTCGAAGCTCTCGTTGGTCGAGCTCACCTGCGCCACCGCGTCAGCCGCCAACGTCGTCGGGTACGACAGGAGCCGCGCGAGCGTAGACCGCTCCGTGTTGTAGATCGCCAGGGCATCGCGGATCTCAGACCAGATGACGTTGAGGTCTACGCCGTCCGCGGTGACGTTGACCAGGACATCGCCTTCAGTGCTAATGCCCTTGCCGTCACCACCCCAAATACGCAAATTCGCCATTACACATTTCCCTTTTACTAGGGCGGCAGTCACTTATTCGCCGCGTTAAACGGAGGGTACGCCCAAATACGGAATTAAGCGCCGGATAACCGGCGACCCGCAATACACAAATAGAGGTCGGGTAGACGTCAGCTAGAAATGGCGTAAGGTCGGGCCGTAATCGGAATTGATTATGAGGACGGAGTAATGGCACGAACTACAATCAGTTTGCCTCCGCCACCGCCTGGTCTTGAGGTCAGTTGCGTCCCGAAGATCAAAGGCAAGAGGGCAGCGTGGGAATGGATCAACAACGAGCTTGGCGTTCCGCTG
The DNA here is from genome assembly GCA_964546245.1 of uncultured Anaerolineales bacterium. GTDB lineage: Bacteria > Chloroflexota > Anaerolineae > Epilineales > JAHCIE01 > JAHCIE01. Next base: position 1,746 of record CAZJJF010000231.1, on the reverse strand, counting down.
ACGCTGAATCACGTTGTGACAGCCTCAAACGCGAAGGAGATACCGCGCACGATCATCCGCGGTGCAATCTATTTCTCGACCCAGGATCTATATAGCTGGGTCATGGGATACGTTGTCGCCCAGAAGGCCCAGCAGACAACGACGGGTTCATGAGGTGGTCTTGGCCGCGTGACCCGAGGTGGGAGGTGGACGTTGAGGGCAAGGTCTACTGCGACGGCGAACAAGCCTCAGTAACGTATTGGGGCGGCATAAAGGTCGGAAGGGCTAAATGGGTCAAGCACGCCCACATCGTTTGCGAATCGGTTCACGGCCTTAAGCCCTACGATAAGGATGTCTGTGCCCACCGGAATGACATTTCCTGGGACAATCGGCCGGCCAACTTATACTGGGCAACATACAGCGAAAATGCGCGCGATGCTTGGCGTAACAATTGCCACGAGCATAGCGGGAATCGGGGCGAGTATCTTCGCCAGCTTGATCGACAGATAAACCAGAACCCAAACAGGAAACAACTAGGAGAAACAAAGTGATCGACCAACAACGCCGTAAAAGTCTCACCGCCAAATACGGGCTAGACCGACCGCCGATGGACCCGGCTTTAAACACGACCGTCCAAGCAATCCTCAGCGCCGAATTGATCGAAACTGGCGCACGTGGGTTTAGCGGTCGCGACAACGGGCCGATGTTCGACCCGGTGTGGTCGCCGGCCATGCACGACCGCGCCGATGCGGCGATGGCCGAGCTACGAACCGCCCTGGCGAACGATGAGGTTGTCATCGACAGCCACGACTATGACCTTGAGCATGGGTTTGACCGGAGCCAGCCGCCAACCGACGCGGTGTTCATCTGGGCTGCTGGAAGTGGACGCATCCTCATCTGCTGCCGGTCAGGGTCGAGCCATGACGAGCGCAGACTGCGCGGAGCGGATTACTTCGCCAGTATGTTGCAGCACTTCGCCCAGGTTGACGACTACTACAAGTACACCGCTGAGCCTGGTGTCTACGGTGCCGACTACGAACTCAAATGCACCATCAACATCGCGAAGGACTGCACCGCGTACGCCGAGGATTTTGGCGGCGGCACGACACGACTCATGACCGTGCGCCGGGGCCAGTTCCTGATCCTGTTCCGCTGCTGCCAGGTCTGCGAGGCGTTGGCCGGCCAGCTCGCCGACAACAACTTCAAGATCAGCGTCATGGAGGCCCAGGCGAAGCTGCCGCACGGCGCGACCATCGACCCCGGTAGCCCGGTCCCGCCGCGCCCCTAGGCCGCGCCATACGCCCGTCTGATGGGGACGCGGGCGATATGCGGTAGCGGTCGGGATACCCGGCGGGGTCGGCATTTCGGCAAGCCGTAGCGGGCGCGAGAGGGCTGTTTTGTGTTAACGCTGTGTTACAGATTGCAAGTTTTGAAGGTTTTCGTCGCGTACCCCCATACGCGGGAAAAATCTGCAAACCGTCTGAGGGCAACTCAGGGCCGAAAATGCCGCCAGAGCGGCGATTTGGGCCAGTCTGACCCAGTTGCGATGGCCACGCGCCGAGGCGTAGACCTTGGGCCAGCCGTGGGATGTGCTCGCGCAGAGAGGAATTGAAGTAGAACCATGATCATCGAAACACCGTTGAAAGCGGCCCTGGAGCTGCCCGATGGGGCAAGCGGCGCTGGCGTTTGCGTTCACGAAGATGGGGCCGTGACAATGCGTTGGTATGAGGACGGCAAAGGGCTTTGGTGGATTGACCTATCCGCAGA
>CAZJJF010000230.1:0-6650 GCA_964546245.1 uncultured Anaerolineales bacterium | reverse complement strand
CGGCGGCGGGGGCGGTGGTCGCAGCCGCCTTGGCGGCGGGGGCGGTCGTCGGCGCAGCGGCGGCAGGCGGGGCAGCGGGGGCGGGGGCCGCCGCGCTACAGCCGGCCAGGGCCAGGACCAGCAGCGCAATGCAGACTACCACCCATCCGTGTCGGAGTCGAAGCGTTCCAGAGGACATGGCGCGTGTCTCCTTTCTCCATCCAGGGTTTGACTAGCGAGTGTTGGCAGCCTTGCCCGGCGTAGCACTGGGGGCTGAGCGATCCGCGTCCGGGCACGGCGCGGCTTCCTCATAGGTGGCCTGGATCAGCGCCCGATACTCGGCGGGGAAGCCGTGCTCGGCCAGGCCAGCGGGGATGTGTCGCCAGTAGAAGTTGGGGGGTCGCATGGGAATCCCTGGGCGGCTCAGACCATAGGTGTAGCAGTCATAGGCTACCCCATCGGCCCCATGCACGGTGATGTAGATGATGTCGAAATCCTCGAAGTCATCGTGCAGGTGCGAGTCGTCCACTTCGAAGACCATGCCCTGGGTTTCCTGGCCATACGCTCGCCCGATGTTAGATAGATGGCACCACCCCCGGTCGCGACGGTCGCCGGCGGCTCGGAACTCCACCCGATGGTTCTTCGCCACCGCCGGGGTGACGAGCCTGGCCTCGGGCACGTAGCGGCGCAACTCAGCGTCTTCCAACCAGGTGCAGTAAGCGAAGTAGTACATGACGGTCCCCTTTCGTGTCGGCTTGGACTAAACGGATTCCAGAACCTGTAGGTATGCTTCAGGGAAGCCGTGCTTGCGCGCGCCTGCCAACATGTGGGCGCGATACTCGTCGGGGGCGGTACTCGCGCCGGTTGGCGTCTTGATGACATAGGCGACGGCGTCGTGGGTGACGCCTGCACTGTCGACCACCTGATAGTGGCGAGGCGTGTAGCGCCCTTCCTGGACCCGCGACAGGCGCTCGGCGATGGCGCGCTCGCTGTCGCTCAGCTCATAGAGCAGGCCGGGGACATCGGAGCCTTCGGCCGCTTCCAGATGGCAGCCGCCGCCGCGCACTGTCGGGTCGCCGTCCTCCACGAAGGTGGTGAAGACCAGCCGATGCTCTGGCAAGGTGACGCGGGCGATGAACTGAGCGTCTGGCATGGACTTTCTCAATCGGTCGTCGTCAATCCATTCGCAATAGACGAAGCACTTCACAACTGGCTCCTCCCTTTCGATAGTAGGCGCTGCATGGTGTATGCAACCGCGTATACGCATTGTATACGATAATGTATACGATGTCAAGGTCGAATAAGGGCATAGCGGTGGTATAATCTACGCCGTGGGTTTGGGTCCGCCTGAGGCCTGGTCTATAATCCAGCCAGGCGCGCATGGATGTCTTACTTTCGGAGAATTGTATGCCCACCATGGCCGATCTCTACGCTGATAGCCTGGCCCTGGGCCAGGCGGCTACCAACCGCTACTATGCCTGCCTGCGGTCCAGGGGTATTAATCCCACGCCGGATGAGACGGGCGACCTGTATGCCCCCAACCCGGTCATTGTCGACGGCCAGATCGTGCGCTGGCTGTCCCGCGATGTGAACCAGTTCGCCGAGCAGCGCCGCGCGGCGACCCGCGACGGGGCCGATCTGCTGGCGCTGCTGCCGCCGGAGGTGCGCGAGGGATTCGCCTCACCTGAGGTGGCTGACGCACTGTGGGCGCATCTCCAGGTCGAGCCACCCCTGGCCCAGCTGGACGCCTTTCTGGTGGACACGCCGGACGGCCTGGCTCCGCGCTACATTGAGTGGCAGACCTTCGGCGCGTATGTCACGCTGGCCCGCCTGGCTCTAGCCTGCGCCCAGGAGGCGTGGCCCGCACTGCGACGCGCCAGCGCGACGGCCACGCCGGGCTGGACAGCGGCCGACCTGGATACCCGGCTGCGCGCCCTGTACGTGCGGGGCATCGAGGACGACCCGCGCCAGGGCGTCGTGCTGGACTATCGCCCCCTGGACCAGGTGACGCGCCGCGAGTTCTTCGCCATTCAGGCCTTGACTGGCGGCGAGGGCGGGCTGGGTATTATCGACCCGCGCGAGGTGGTCTACCGCGAGGGCCGCCCCCACTACCGCCGCGACGGCCAGTGGCTGCCGATCCGCCGCGCCTATAGCCGGCTGGTACATGGCGACATGGCGCGCCGCCTGCTCCACGAGGCAACGCCCGACGAGGCGGCGGCGATGCGGCGCTTCTTCGGCGACGCCGGGGTGACGTGGATCAGCCACCCGATTCACTTCTATTACGGGACCAAGGCCCACTTCGCTGATTTCTATGCTGCGGGGCTGTCGCCGCGCCTGCCGGGCACGTGGTCTGTGACCGACGACTTGCTGCGCGACCTGCGCGCCGAGGGCCGCGACCCGCTGGTGGGGTTGGTGTACAAGCCGGTCACGGGCCACGGCGGTCAGGCGGTGGAGGCCGACCCGCCATTGGCTGCGCTGGCGGTGGGTGGGTTGTTGCAGGAGCGTATCGTGCCCGCCGCCTGCCACGCGACTCGCTACGGGCCGCGCGTGCCGGAGGTGCGCCTGATGGCGATTCCCGATGGGGGGCGTCTGGCGGGGGCGGCGTTGTTCACGCGCGTCATGGCCCCCGACGCCTTCAAGAGCAACGCGGGGGCGATTGTCGCCCACGGTGTCACGGGCACGGGGGAGGGCTACGCCTTCACGGCGTGGTGAGAAGGGCGTGAGGTCTGTGAGGAGCGTGGTACAATAGGGTGTAGTGGACAGGATAGGAGGTTGCGAGTATGGCCGCCATTGTGAAAGTGTTTGAGGACGAAGATGTGGTCATTCCGCGTGAGGTGCTTCGCAACCTCGGTGTGAAGCGCGGCGAGGCGGTGGAGATTCGCGTTGTGCGGCAGATGGAGCCTGTCGAGTTCAGCCCAGAGGAACTCGCGCACCGCGAGAGAATACTGGATGATCTGTGGGGTAGCTGGTCAGACGAGGATGCGGAGGCGTTTGAGAAGAACAGGCAGGAAATGTGGCAGAGCTGGCAAGCCCGCAGTTCGTCGTAGACACGAACATTATCGTCGACTACTTAAGGCGGCGAGAGGCAACTTTGCGCTCGCTGTTACGTCGTTACCGATGCGCCATGACCGCCGTAACACTATACGAACTCAAGGCGCTCCCTACCCTATCGCTTCGGCAAGAGCAGCAGATCGTGGCGCTTTGCGAAGTCATGACTGTGCTTCCATTTGGCGAGCAGACGGCGGATGTGTCTGCGCGCATCGCTCGCGGTCTGCACTCGCAAGGATCCAGTATAGGTCTTCCCGATACGCTCATTGCCGGTACCTGTCTAGCCGCCAATCTTCCCCTGCTGACGCACAACACGCGGCACTACGAGAGAGTGCCGGGACTGGGTGTGCTTGACCCTACTACCCTCATCCAATCTGGGGTGTAGTAACCAATGACTGAATGCCCCCCGCCCACACAAGTGAGTAGCCCGCTATGAGCGCAGGCACGCGCGGTGTCGTGTGCGGGGTGACGGGGTTGTTCACGGGGGCGTTCGCGTCGCAACTGGTGGATTGGCCGACGCTGCCCAGGGCCCTGCTCGTGGCGGGGGTGGCGGTGGGGGTGGCGGGGCTGATGTGCGCGCTCCTTCGCGCCAGAGGGGCCGGCTGATGCAGGGCTACACGCTGCCCTCGGCGGCCTGGCGGCAGTCGTAGTCGCCATCACCAAGCTCGATCTGGAGCGTGGTGTGCTCGATGCCGAAGCGGTCGTGGAGGTCGTCGGCGGCCTGGCACAGCAGGGCGTCGCCCGCGCCGTCGGGGGCGACCAGGTGCGCCGTCAGGGCCGCCTCTGTCGTGCTCATGTTCCAGACGTGTAGATCGTGGATGCTGGCGATGCCGGGGAGGGCGCGCAGGTAGGCATCGACCTGGGTCAGGTCGATGCCCGGCGGGACGGCGTCCAGGGCCATGTTGACCGAGTCGCGCAGCAGGTCCCAGGTGCTGACCAGGATGACCCCTGCGATGATCAGGCTCACGACGGGATCGACCCAGGTCCAGCCGGTGGCGAGCATGATGAAGCCGGCGATGACGACGCCCAGGGATACGCCGGCGTCGGCGGCCATGTGGAGGAATGCGCCGCGAATGTTGATGTCGTGCTCGCGGCCGCGCATGAACATGAGCGCGGTGGCGGTGTTGATAATAATCCCGACCATCGCCACCCAGATCACGATCCCGCCTGCGACAGGGGCGGGGTCGCGCAGGCGTTGGAAGGCCTCCAGGCCAATCGCGCCGACAGCAATCAGGAGCAAGGTGGCGTTGATGAGCGCGGCCAGGATAGAGGAGCGCCGCCAGCCGTAGGTATGGGTGGTGGTGGGGGCGCGGCGGGCGAGGATGGTCGCGCCCCAGGCAATCACGAGGGCTGCCACGTCGCTGAGGTTGTGGCCCGCGTCAGCGATGAGGGCCAGGGAGTTGGCGAGCCAACCATAGCCGAACTCTAGCAGGACAAAGCCGAGATTGAGGGTGATGCCGATGGCAAAGGCGCGGCCGTAGTCGGCGGGGGCGTGGCTATGAGAATGATGGTGGGCCATGGCAACGAGGCTCTCCAGATGCTAATGGGATGGGGGTTCCGGGTATCGCCTGGAACCCCCGCGCTGTTTCAGTATGGAGTTGGCAGACTCACGCGGGAACGGCATCCTCGCGCCATTCGGGTGGTAGCATGACGCCCAAAACGCGCTCCATCGCCATCGTGTGCGAGCAGTAACCGTGAGTCACAAAGTAGTCGCAGTCGCAGGACCACTGCGCCTTGTTGTAGGTGACGGTGTGGGGATGATTGTCGCCCTGCACCGTGCATTCGAAGGCGCTGAAGACGATGCGGGTCGGCTCTTCGGCGTAGCGACGGGCCTTCTCGATCTTCCCGATGATCCCACTATCCATTACATCCTCCTCGATGGGTCTATGCCGTCTGGGGGTGACGGCGGTGGGTATGGAGAACCAACGTGGGGCCAAAAACGCACAAAGAGCATCCGGGACCCAGGGGTCCGGGATGCTCCTCAAGGTGAGCGGGCGAAAGCGTCGCGCTCGAATGACACATTCATAAGCCGATTCAGTCCTCCAAGAGGTTGAACCAAATGCGGCGGTCGTCGATGGGGCGGCCGTAGCTGATGGCCCTAGTATAAGCCGGTTCCCGCCCGGTGTCAACCTCCGGTCGCCCGACTCCTACCCCACGCTGGCCCTTATTTCGCGCTCAGCCGCGACTTCAGGAAGCTGATGGGCGGGGTGGGCGTGGGGTCCACCTCGTTGAGCAGGGCCAGGTAGTAGCTGACGTAGTCGCCGAACTGAGTCAGGGCGAGGGCCTGGGCCAGGCGGCTCTGCCCGCGCGCCCTGACGGTGATCTCGGCGATGTTGGCCTGGGCGAGCAGGTCGAGGATGGGTGGAATGGTGGCGCGAACGCGCGGGTCGTACAACTCGGAGTCGAGGATGACGACGAACAGGTCCTCGGGCGCGATGGGGGGGTGGCTGTAGCCAACGACCGCGTTGTGAGCCGCCTCGGGCAGACTATCCCAGGCCGCCCAGTTCTTGCTGTTCTCGTTGAGCTGGGTCTTCCAGCGGCGGGCCACGGCGGCGAGATGCTCTGCACCGTAGATGAAGGGGATGTCGCCCATGAACTCGGCGGCCAGGCGCTTGGCCGGGTTGCGGGTCGTGGGGACGTCGGGGCCAATCTGGGTGGTGTGGGCCGCCAGGAGCGTCTCGGCCTCTTTGAGGTCGGCCGACGGGTCGGGGATGATGTCCAGCTGGCTCAGCAGGCCGAGGAGCGCGCCCAGAGAGTAGCCGACGGCGGCGCGGGGCTGCGAGACGTAGGTGAACTGGTAGAGGGGGACGCCCAGGGCCTCGGCGCGCTCGGCCAGGCGGCCGCCGGTGGTGACGGCGATGAGTCGCGCGCCGCGCTGACTGGCGTCGTCGAAGGCGGCCAGCGTCTCCTCGGTCGCGCCGCTGTAGCTCGACGCGATGACCAGGGTGTTGGTGTCGACGAAGGCGGGCAGGTCGTAGCCCCGTGAGACGAGGATGGGAACGCGGCTGACCGGCTCGGCCACGCCCGCCAGGAGCGCGCCGCCGATGGCCGAGCCGCCCATGCCGGTAATGACGATGGCCGTGGCGTCGCGGTAGGTGGCGGGCAGGTCGAGGGCGCTGGCCGTCTTGAAGGCGTCGCGGGTCTGCGCGCCGAGGGCCTGGATGTGGCGCAGCATCTCACCGGGATCGCGCTGCTCGTAGGTCGCGGGTGTGTCGAGGATGGACAGGTCGGCCATGTGTCTCTCCTGAAGGCGATGCGGCTAGGTCAGGTCCAGCAGCAGCTGGTACACGGCTTTGGGTGTCCAGCCCGCTGCTTGGGCGATGGTGCGGGCGGCGTCCTTGCCGCGCTGACCGGCGGCGATGGCGTCGGCCAGGGCAGTTCGCACGCGGTCCTCGTCCCATGTTGTGTCGCGGGGTGGCGCGCCGCCGACGACCAGGGTGAATTCGCCGCGCGGCTCCTGCTCGGTGTAGTGCGCGACGGCCTCGGCCAGCGTCCCGCGCCAGACTTCCTCGTGGAGCTTGGTCAGCTCGCGGGCCAGGGCGATGGGACGGTCGCCGAGGGCGGCCAGCAGGTCGTCGAGGCTTTCGCGCAGGCGATGGGGACTCTCGAACAGGACCAGGGTA
>CAZJJF010000229.1:0-6728 GCA_964546245.1 uncultured Anaerolineales bacterium | reverse complement strand
AGAAGGATGAGCTGGTCTTCCTGGGCCGCGAGATTGGCGAGCAGCGCAACTACTCGGAGGCGGTGGCCGAAAAGATTGACCGCGAGGTCCAGCGTATCGTCAATGAAGCCTACAGCCGCGCCCGCAGCATCCTGATCGCCCAGCGCGCGACACTGGACCGGCTGGCGAACCTGCTGCTGGAGCGTGAGACGCTGGACGCCCAGGACTTCGAGCAGCTATTCCCCCAGGCCGCCGCCTGAGGTTCTTCCCTGGCCTATTGTCCCGTCTCTCCCTTCCCCGCTATGGGCGGGAAGGGAGAGACGCTTTTTGCCGCCATGTCGCATTCCTTTAATCTGACTCTCATCCAATCCTTTGCCGAACAGGGTATAACAGGTGTATAATCCCTCCTCGGCGGCGTAGACGCTTCCGCGCGGGGTCGGGCTGACGCCCTCACGACCGGCGGCGCGCTGCGCCGTAATTCATCTAGATCGGTTGTCTATCCTTTCATGCGACTCGACCGCGAATCCGTCCTCCGCCTTATCGCCGAGCATGGCGGGCCTGAAGGTCTCGACCTGTCGGGGCGCGACCTGACCGGTGTCGACCTCAGCAACATCGACTTGCACGGGGCCATCCTGAGTAAGGCTGACCTGCGCAACGTCGATCTACGCTGGGCCGACCTGCGCGACGTGGACATGTCCTGGGCGGTGCTCCAGGGCAGCGATTTGCGTTGGGCCAACTGTCGCGGGGCCAATCTCGCCCAGGCGGATGTGCGCGAAGTCAACATGTGGGGGGCGGAGCTGGCCGAGACCAACCTCGGCGGCACGGACCTCAGCGCCATCACCATGAGCCGCGTCGAGATGACGGAAGGTGACCCCGAGAGCGTCGGGGCGACGTGGGTGGGGCGCATCGGGGCGTGGAACCCGGCGGGGTCCCTGTCTCTGCGTAACGTCCTGATCGGGGCGCTGTTGGCGTTGGCGCTGCTCTACTTCTGGGGCTGGGCTTACACCGCCAGTTACTACGGCGCCTTCGGCCTGCCGCCGTCGGCGGTGATGGACCTGCTGTCGGCGGACTACCTGGGGCGGGGCGGCCAGGTGTTCGTGCTGGCCCTCAAGTTCCTGGCTGCCATCCCCATTATCCTGCTGTATCTGCTGTTGTTTCTGTTAGGGTTGCTGGTCATCCCCCTGGCCTTTCTGGCCCTGGGCACGCGCCTGTTCTCCTTTATCCCCATCCGCATGGCGCGCAATATCGTTTTTGTGGCTTTCCTGATCATCTACGTGTTCGTGTTCGTCATTCTGCTCCAGGTGATTGTCGCGCCGCTGTGGAACGCGGTATTTGGCGGCGGTATCCCCTTCCGCGACAGCTTTGACCTGTTCGCCGGCCTGTGGCAGGTGTCGAGCGCGCTGATCAAGCTGCTGATGTTCCTGTTCGTCCTGCTGGCGCTGATTCCCATGTGGCTCGGCTATCGTCTCCTGGCGCGCTGGGTGCAGCGGACGGAGGTATCGCCCGGCCTGACGGCGCGCTTCCCAAACCTGGCCCGCGTCTGGAATGGCCTGCAGGAAGGCAGACTCTTCACACGCTCCGCGCCGCTGACGCCCCGCGAGCGTAGTCTGGGCTGGGTGGCTATCGCCGCGCTGCTGCTGGCGATTCCGACCTTCTTCGCCCAGGCGGGCGCGGTCAAGGCGCAGGGGGACATGTGCGATGGCGGCGATCTGCCGCAGATAACGCTGTTCTCGAACAACATGATGGAATCCCAGGGCTTGGGCGACGTAAATACTATCGAAGCCTGCCTGCGGATGCTCGCCCAGCACGATGGGCGCTACTTCGTCTTCTTCCCCTTCCAGACGCGGACTGAGGGGGGCGTGCGGCGGGCGAAGGTGCTCCAGTTCCCATCCGATACCGTCTTCCCGGTGATTCACTCGGAACAGCGCGCCTGCCCCACCTGTGTGGAGACAGAGAGCCTCCCGCCCGCATCCGTGGCGGTCATTGTCAAGGCGACACCGACGCTGATTCCCAGCAACACGCCACTGCCCACGCTGACGCCGCTGCCCACTAACACCCCGCTGCCGCCGCCGTCCAACACGCCGCTGCCCACTAACACCCCGCTACCCAGCAATACGCCGCCGCCCAGCGTGACGCCACTGCCATCGGCAACGACACCGCCCTTCGACGCCTACGAGCCGGACGACCTGTTCGAGCAGGCCCAGTTCATCGCCGTCGGAGAGACCCAGATTCATAATTTCAACCCCGATGGCGACCTGGACAAGGTGAAGTTCTTCGCCAAGGCGGGGCGCTGGTATCGCATCACGACGGAGCGGCTCTCGCCAGGCGTCGACACGGCGCTGATTCTGGCCGCTGCGCCAGGCGTGATCGCCGCCTGCGATCCGGCCTCGTGCGGCGCGACGGAGTCCGCCGACGACATCGCAGCCGGCAACCTGGGTTCGACCATCGCCGTTGGCGCGGCGGCGGATGGCATCATCTACGTCACGGTGGTCAACAAGGGTGTGTATGGGCCGGACAAGACCTATGCCATTAGCCTCCAGGAGTTCCAGCCGACGCCAACCCTGACGCCGACCCTGACGCCGACGGAAACGGGGACGCCCACCGACACGCCGACTATCACGCCGACCATCACCCCTATCCCGTCGATCACGCCGATTCCACCGACACCGACCTGGACGCAGACGCCCACCATCACCCCGTCGGCGCTCCCCCTCTCGACCCGCGCCCCGACGTTGACGCCATCCCTCACGCCTAACCGACCCGCCACGGCGACCATCAAGCCGTCGCCGACAGTAGGGCCAACGGGCGCGGCCAAGGCATCGGAGGGGGCGGCGACGGCGACTAGCGAGCCGCAGGCGACAATCGCCGCATCGACACCTCAGCCCACCACCGCCGGCCCCTGAGCCGGGCGGCATCGATACATAATCCGACGATCATGAGTCACTTTGCGTATCCAAATGCAATACTGCAACGTCTAATAGAGTGCAGGCCATATCACGGGGGGCCGCGCGGTGGCTGAAGAACCGTTCGGCATGGGGAGCGCAGGCCCGTTTGATCAGGCAGAGCTTGCCGAGATCTACGACGCCTACTACGAGCGCATCTATGTGTACATCTACCATCGTCTCGGCGACCCGCACCTTGCTGAGGATATGGCGGGTGAGGTATTCGTGCGCATGCTCGAATCTATTCGCGGCGAGCGGGCGTGGCGTAGCTCCCTGACGGGGTGGTTGTATCGCATCGCCCACAATCTGGTCATCGATCACTATCGGCGGCGTGGGCGGCGCGATGAGATGGGCCTGGACGAGCGCTTGGTATCCGATGATCGGACCGGTGTGCCACGGGCATCGCTAGACCATCTTATGACACATCAACAGCTAAGGGCCGCGCTCTTTCACCTGACGGATGAACAGCAGGAAGTTGTGATTCTGAAGTTTTCCGAGGACCTGAGTAACAATGAGATCGCGGATATTATGGGCAAGACGGAGGGGGCCGTGAAGGCGTTGCAACATCGCGCCCTCACGACCCTCCGTCGCGTAATGGAGGGTCTCGGCTAGTGGCGTCCCGTCCGGAGCTGATGCTCCTCGTCGACGAGTGCGTTCGCCGCCTCAAGGCTGGCGAGAGCCTCGAGGCGTGCCTGGCAGACTATCCTGCCGAGGCGGACGAGCTGCGCCCATTGGTCGAAGCCGCCATGTGGGTGGGGACTCTTCCCGTCCCGCCACCTATCGCCCCGTCCCGCCGCGCGGCGGCCCGGGCGCGCTTCCTGGCGCGCGCTGCCGCGTCGTCGATGGCCGTGCGCGTCGAGCCGCGCAGGGATCGCGTGATTCAGTCGCCCGCGCACCTGCTGGCCCTGGCCGACGTGATCATTGGCCGCGGACGCGGGGGGGAGGGCCTTGAGGCGTGCCTGGCGGACTACCCTGCTGAGGCCCATGAGCTACGGCCGCTGGTTGAGACGGCGCTGGTGGTGCGGTCGCTGCCCGCCCCGCCGCCGCCCGATACCCGGCGGCGCGCCGCGGGGCGGGCCGCCTTCCTGGCCCGCGCCGCCGAATTGAACAGCGAGGCGGCCGAGCAGACGGCGGATATGGTGGATGCTGTGGTGGCCTCGGTAGCGGCCGGCCTGAGCCTCGAGCAGGCGCTGGCAGCCTACCCACAGCAGGCAGAGCAGCTGCGTCCCCTTGCCGAGGCCGCGCTGGCGGTGCGCGCCTTGCCCGCCCCGCCGCCTGTGCCCGCCGCAAGGATGGCCGCCTATCGGGCCACGTTCCTGGCGGCGGCAGCGGCAATGAATACTCGCGCCCGCGCCCTGTCAACCCCGGCCCGTCGCCGGGCGGGCGTGGGCCTGGCGGCGTTCTTGCGAGGGTCGAGCGGCTTGCAGCGCCTCGGCCTGGCCGTGAGCGCGGCGGCTCTCGTCCTGGCAGTGACGACGACGGGGGTGGTGACGGCGGCGGCAGCAGCTTTGCCGGGCGATACTCTCTATTCCGTCAAGGAGGCGACGCGCGCCGTCCAGTTGGCCCTGGCGCTGGACCCGGTGGTTCGGGAAGAGGTGGCGCGTGTCCAGCAGGCCCAGAAGCAGGAGGAGATTGCCGAGCTAGCGGAGCGCCGCCGTAGCGGCCTGGCCGAGACCCGCGAGGGAGCGCCTCTGGTTCGTATCCCCACTTTCACCGACGTCATCACGGCGATTGGTGACGGTGGCGTCGTGTGGGTAGGCAAGATACCGGTCCGGTTGGCCGACGGCAGCGTGCCAGGTGTTGGCAGCCTGGTGCGAGTGATGGGCGTGCTGGGGCGGGACGGCATCGTGGACGCGACACAGCTACAGGTCCTGGCCTTGCCCACCCCCGAGTCGCGATTGGCGGGACGGCCAGCCAGCACACCCACCGGGGCGGCTGTGGCCATCGCGCCCGTGGCCGGCGAGACACCGACGCCACCGGGCCCCACCAACGTGCCTGCCGGGGCAGCGGGTGGCGCCGCAGGCGCGGCGCGCGCGACGCGCACCCCAACGGCCACGGCCCCCACGCCGATCACACCGGCGCCGACGCTCGGCCAGAGTCTCCCGCGCGCGACGACGGCCCCAGGCGGCGCGGTGACGCCACCCACCAGGAGCCAGGTCAACCCCGCCGACCTGTCGCCCGCGCCCTTGCTACCGACTGTGCCGCCCGCGCCGACCAACGCCCCAATCGTCGACGCACCGTCCGGCCGACCGGGCGCGCCGAGCGATAACATCGAGTATCGCAGTGGGACGTTCCTGGTGGCGGATATGACCGCATCAGACGAAACGTGGCTGATCCAGACGGGGACGAAGCCCGACATCGTGAAGGTAGTGATTACGGCATCGACCCGCCGCTCAGGCCTTGCGAAGCCCATGCCGGGCGATAACGTGGTGGCTCGCGGTCGGGCCAAGGGCGACCGTCTGGCTGCCACCGAGGTGAAGGTCACACGCCTGACGAATGGCGGCCAGGGGCCTGAGGACTCGGGGCCGTTACCGGCGTCGGGGAAGATTGTCAGCCGCAGCCTGGCCCAGACTGATAACCGGGCCGTGTGGGTCATCCGCACGGCGGGCGGCGATCTGACCCTCGTGGAGACGGATGCCACCCACGTGGAGGGTATTCCGTCGAGTGGCGTGGTGGCGAATCTGATGGCAAACGTCATCTATCATCTCCATAACGGCGTCGCTGTGGCCGACTCTATTGTCGTCGTGCCCGTCCGCCCGCAGACCTACGGCGGTCTCATTCTGGCAGTGAGCGACAGGGAGCTAAACGTAGGGCGCGTCCGCGTCATCCTGCGCCCCGATGCGCGCCGCGAAGGCCCCCCGCCCAGGGTGGGCGATATGGCGCAACTGGAAGGCTACTGGCTGCCTGACGGAGCCTTTGACGCTACATTCATCGAGGTCGAGCCTTTCGTGCCCCGCACGCCTGTGCCGACGGTGGAAACGCCCACCGCTGTGCCGCCGAGCGCGACGCCACCCGCTGCGACTCCGACGGCTGTGCCACCGACTGCCACGCCGACGGCGACCAGCGCGCCGCCGACAGAAACACCAACCGCGCCTGCCGCCGCGGCGACAGACACACCACCACCGCCAACCGCGACGCCAACCGCGCCTACCGCCACGGCGACAGAGCCAGCGGCGACAGACACACCACCGCCGCCGACAGAAACGCCGCAACCGCCTACGCCGACATCGCAGCCAGTCTCGCCGGCGCCCACGCGCGCCAAGTAGCGACAGCCGAGGCCGATGGAGGGGGAGCCTCGGCCTGAATAGCTCGCGCGTAGCCTTGCCTGGCCCCACAGCGGTCACTTTTTTGTGACGAACACACGACCAGGCCGCGCTCAAAACTACCCTCCCCCCATGAATCAGGCTATAATAGCCACGTCGACGCGCCGCCGCCTCCAGGGAGTCCCACGCGCATAGACTGCGCGGCATGTGCGCCCTGTTCGCGCGTCAAGGATGACCGGCTCCGCCCTAAGGGTAGGGGCTGTTCGTCCGCTGCTATCGAGTGTATGGAGGCGAACTCTGCGCGTCTTTGCTGCCCTGCTTGGCCTGGCCGTTTTCATGGTGTCCGCGACAGCCTCGGTATCGGCTCAGGCCCCCGACGGTGTCTTCTCTCCCCCTATCATCATCAGCGCGGGCGGGTTCCTGGCCGGCCGCGAGTCGCAGCCGGCGTCCAGCCCATCGGTGCTGGCGCTCGCCGACCGCTCGGCCTACGTGGTGTGGTGGGTGCGTAGCGAGTTCGCGCCCGACGATGACTGGATGTGGGAAA
>CAZJJF010000228.1:0-6753 GCA_964546245.1 uncultured Anaerolineales bacterium | reverse complement strand
ACGGGGCATCGACTCTCCCTTCGGTCTAGCGCCGGGTAGGGTTCGCGAGAGCGAACGGTTGTTCGCATAGAATAGTATAACCGACCGCCGTGCCGTTGTCGAGGGCTACAGGGTCGGTCGTAGGGATGATTCTTGGCGACGCCGAACGGCTGATACGCGGCCGTCAATCTCGGAACAGGGCGCTGAAGTCGGGGCGGGGGAGATCGGCGCGAGATTCCAGCACCACGATGGCATGCAGGCACTCGTACATGTCGCAACAGTTGGGACACTGCTGGATGTGCAGCCACACCCGGGGCAGGAGTCGCGAGGCGTCGAAGCCGCGCACGATGAGATCGACAAACTGGGGTAGAGAGTCAGAAGAGGTGGGGCAGTCTATCTCAAGTTCCTGGGTGGCGAAGATGCGCGCCAGCCATTGGTTTGCTTGAGTTTGATTCATAGGTCGCCTGTATCCCCCAACGAACGTCAACCGTATGATGCGCGCCCCGCGAGGCTTCTTACACAGCGAGGGTGACCGACAGCGTGAGGCGGCCCGCTGGGGACCGCCTCACACTCCGGCAAAGACTTGCAGCACGCTCTCCTCGTTCAGGTTGTAGTCCGCCAGACGCTGTTTGAGCTTCTTGCGGGCGTCGTGCATGATCTTGTAGATGTTGTTGGGGTTGGTGTTGAGCTGCTCGGCCAGGACTTCGACCGGCTTGCCTTCCACCAACGAGCCGACCAGCACCGAGCGCTGGCGCTCCGTCAGGTCCTCGTCGATGATCTGGCGCAGGGTATCCCAGACGTGGCGCTGCTGCAAGGCGGCTTCGGGGTTGACGCTGCCGTCCTCCTGGGCGAACTCGAAAGACATGCTGTCCTCGTCGTCGTCGCTCTCGGTTAGCCCTTCCAGGGACAGGTTGGCCCAGCGGCGGCGGCGCAGCTCGCTGGCGGCCAGGTTGATGACCACGCGATAGGCCCACGTGGTGAAGCGGCTGTCGCCGCGAAATGTGTCGAGCTTGGCCAGGATGGTGAGCAGGGCCTCCTGCGCCCAGTCCTCGGCCAGTTGCTGAATCTCGTCACGGTCGAAGTGCGTCAGGTCACTGCGATGGCGCGACAGATAGACGTACACGGCCCGCAGCAAATAGTCCCGCAGCTCTTCCAGAGCCTGGGTCTGCTCGGGGCCGGTCGTCTGTAGCGCCGCCAGCCACTCTTCGTTCGTGCGCGTCGGTACGGTGGTCATGCGCTCCTCGTGACACAAAGCGTCGAGGATTATAACATAGCGAAAGAACAAACCGCAAAAAGCGGCGGACCTGTCGTCCGCCGCTGGGGTCTGGGAACGGGGACGACTAGTCGGGGCGGATACCTGCCTGTCGCTCTAGCTCGGCGCGCTTGGCGGCTGAGGCCGCTCGCCCTTCTTCCAGGGCCGAGTCGACGTGCTGCCGCAGCACATCCTGGACTTCGGTCCCGGCGCGGGGGGTCAGGAGGGCGGTGATACCGGCGCCGGCGGCAAAGCCCAGGGCGAGGCCACCGACGAAGCGAAGAAAGTTGCCCATGCGTCGTATCTCCTACGCCGGCGCCGCGCCGACCGCGGCATCGCCGGTCGGCGGCTCCGCCTGCCCGCGTTCGGTCAGCATCTTCAGGGCGGCGAGGGTCTGGCTCACAATGAGCTCCGCCTGTCGCCGCGCCGCCGGGTCTTTGGCGTTGGGGTTAGCCTGATTGCGGGTCAGGATGAGCGTCACGAGGTCGATGACGTCGGTCTCGTGATCGTCGGCAAAGCGGACGGCCTGCGACGCGACGGCCAGGGCCGCCGGGCGCATCATCCCAAACGAGGGGCCGCGGCGCGTGGGCCTGGGGCTTTCGACTGTTGCCTGCACAGCGTTCGCCTGGGCCGCCTCGGCATCCCGCGCGGCCTGCTCGGCCAGGCTGGCCTCGCTCGGCTCCGTCAACTCTGCCACACTCCGAGCGCGGCGACGGCGTACTACCACGTAGGTCACCGCCCCGCCCACCGCCGCTACGGCGACAGCGCCCGCAAGTATGCGATTATCCATCGAAACCACCTTGTTGAGTCGCGTTGTCAACCCGTGTTGTTTCTATTTTACTCGCCAGGCGCAGCCGGGGCAAGGCTGAAAGCCACGCGGGCGGATGAGATTCGCGGCCAGAGCTATTGGTCGCTAACCTTCTGCGCGTCGAGGAGGGCCTGGGTTTGGGCGGCCGTGGCTTTCTCCATCGCCTTGATGGCTCGCTCGTTACGTTGGTCGGCATAGTGAGCGTTGACAACAAAGAGCGCATGGAGCATGCCGGGTATCCAGAGCAGCAGCGTCAGGAACAGGTTGAGCAAGGCTTGTAAGGGCTTGCCACATAGCAGGACCGCCAGAGGTGGTATCAGGATAGCGAGTAGGTAGAGCATGGGTGGCAGCCTCCTGGGCTGGACTAGATACGTCGTCTGGTAAAACGGCTCACGGGGCGTGAGGTTACGGGGTAAGGTGCGTCGAGCCTTCGCACCCTGCCCGTAGCTGCGCTCGCAACTCGTCGATCACGCGCAGCGCGCCCGCCTCGTCCTCGTAGCACCAATGCTCCCAGCCGTTGCAGGCGGGCTGGCCGCGCAGGCTCGCGCCCAGCCTGTGTATCGAGCCGCGCGTGCCGTCACTGGCCCGCAGCGTGCCATCGGCCAGGACGGTGGCCGCCAGGTCGCGGCGGCGGTCGAGGTACAACGTCTGGCCCGGCAATAGCAGCCCGCTCTCCAGCAGCGCGGCGAAGGGCAGGCGTGGGGCATCGCGCTTCGTGGAGACCTTGCCGAGAACCTCGGCGTCGAGGGTCGCCGGCTGAATGGCCGCCAGCCGTGCCTCAGCCGCCTCGATGTAGCGCGCCTCGCGCTCGATGCCGACGTAGTGGCGGCCGAGCTTCTTGGCGACCGCGCCCGTCGTGCCGGTGCCGAAGAAAGGGTCGAGAACCACGTCGCCGGGGTTGCTGCTGGCGAGGATGACGCGGTAGAGGAGGGCTTCGGGCTTCTGGGTGGTGTGGGTCTTCGCGCCGTTGACCCGCAGACGCTCGGCCCCCGTGCATAGCGGCAACTCCCAGTCGCTGCGCATCTGCTTGTCGTCGTTGAGGGCCTTCATGGCGTGGTAGTTGAAGGTATATTTCTTCTGGTCCTGCGACTTCTTGCACCACAGCAGCGTCTCGTGGGCGTTGGTGAAACGGACGCCCCTGAAATTGGGCATCGGGTTGGTCTTGACCCACACCACGTCGTTGAGGAACCAGTAGCCCAGGTCTTGCAGGATGCTGCCGACGCGGTAGATGTTGTGGTAGGAGCCGATGACCCACAGTGCGCCGGTGTCCTTGAGGACACGGCGGCAGGCGGTCAGCCACTCGCGGGTGAACTGGTCGTAGGCCGCGAAGTCGGCGAACTGGTCCCACTCATCGTCCACGGCGTCCACCAGGGTCATGTTGGGCCGCCACAGGTCGCCCCGGAGCTGGAGGTTGTAGGGCGGATCGGCGAAGATGAGGTCGATGCTCTTCTCAGGCAGCGCGGCCAGTATCTCGCGACAATCGCCGTGGTGGATGGTGTCTAGCAGCATGGTCGGGAGTTGTGCCTCAGTCGACTGAGGACGAAGGACCAAGGACCAACAAGAGACCATCGGTCCTTGGTCCTTCGTCCTTGGTCATTCATGGAGCAAAGCGCCGTGGCCGAGGGCGGCGAGGTCGCGGCGGGTGAGACGCTCGCCCGCCAGCAGGCGCGGCAGGACGAGATCGACGACGTTGGTGTGGCGCGAGCGCACGCAGCCCGGCGCGCCCAGCACCGGCCGCTCGCCGACGTAGGCCAGCAGCAGCAGGTTGCCCGGCTCGGCGGGCGCGCCGTAGCCCTCGACCACGCCCCCGGCGCGGCGCACGCCGGTCGGCGTAATGTCGTTGGCGTCCATGATGGACGTCTCGCCGCCAATGATGACGGCGTCCACGCCCTGGTCCAGGAGGGTGGCCAGGGCCTCGGCCACCGCCGCCTCGATGTCGGCCAGCGGCAGCACGGCCAGCACCTGGCTGCCCAGGGCCTCGACGCGGGCGCGGATCGGCGGTTCCAGGGCGGCCATCGTCTTGGCGCGGCCCGCCTCGCTGCTGGTCAGAATAACGCCGACGCGGCGGGCAGGCAGGGAGCGGATGCCGACGACACCGGGGCCGACAGCCTCGGCCTGGCGCAGGCGCGCGTCAGGCACGGCGTAGGGGATGACCTTGACCGTGGCGACGATGGTCTTGGGCTGGGCGACGCTGTGCTGGCGCAGGGTGGCGATGGTCAGGCCGTCCAGGGCGTTGACCGCGTCGAGGCGGGCCAGGTCCAGGGTCAGGACGCCGCGCTCGACGGCCAGCACGTTGACGCGCCCACCCGATGCCGGCCCCAGGCGCACCCCCTCCCCCACCACGGCGCGGGCCAGGCGGCGGGCGGCCTCGTCCTCGTGAATGTCGCCCGGCTCCAGGGTGGCGACGTAGACGGTGTCGCCCGCCACGTCACGCAGGGCGGCCACGTCCTCAGCGCGGACGGTGTGGCCCTTGCGGAAGGCGCGGCGGCCGTCGGGCGAGGTAAGGTTGTGGGCCAGGATACGGCCGACGCTAGCGGTGACGGGGACTGGACCGAATTGCATAGTTACCCCGTGAGGGTGGGGTCGTCCTGGACCTGGACGCGGGAGTCCCATGTCTCAGGGCCGGGCCGCCATGTTGTGCCGTACTTGACGGCGACCATCTCGGCGATGATGCTGGTGGCGATTTCCTCCGGCGTGCGCGCCCCCAGGTCCAGTCCGATGGGTGAGTGGATGCGAGCCAGGGCCTCATCCCTCAGCCCGGCCTGGCGCAGGCGAGCCAGTCGCCTGGCGTGGGTCTTGGGGCTGCCGATGGCCCCCACGTAGCGGGCGGGGCTGGCAAGAGCGGCGATGAGGGCGGGATCGTCGAGCTTGGGGTCGTGGGTCAGGATAGCCACGTAGGTCGAGCTATCCAGGCCCAGCTCGGTGAGCGCCTCGTCGGGCCAGCCGATGACGATGCGGTCGGCGTGGGGGAAGCGGGCCTCACTGGCGAAGGCGGTACGGGCGTCGACCAGGATCACGCGGTAGCCGAGGATGCGCGCGTACTGAGCCAGCGGGATGGCGATGTGGACGCCGCCGACGATGACCAGCTTGGGCGCGGCAGGGTAGACCTCGATGAAGACCTCGGCCTCCCCGTCGGGTGTTGGATAGATCCGCGAGCCGGGCGTCTCGGCGCGGAGCAGGGCACGCGCGTCGGCGTCAACGGTCGCGGCCAGGCCGTAGGGCAGATCGCCGTCGGCGGTCGTGTCGAAGACGAGGCGCTTGGCCCCCACGCCGGAGCCGCGAATGATGGTCGCCAGGGCGGCGGGGCGGTCGTGGGCGAGGGCGTCGGTCAGTTGGTCGTAGAGACGGGCCACGTGGGTCTCCGTGAAGTCAATGCTCGCGGTTCCAATTGTGAATGAGGAAGTCAGCGGCGGGATGGCGGACGGCGCGGATGGCGGCGACGACGGCCTGCCAATCATACTCGACCCGCCGGGGTTGGACAATGTACCCCCCGTTGTTGGCGTCCAGCAGGACATAGCTGGCGCGGCGGTCGGACGTGACCGGGTTGCTGAGGCTACCCAGGTTGACGACCCGAATGCCGCCCACGATGCGCTCAAGGGGCTGGTGGGTGTGACCGACGATGACGAGGTCGGCGTCGGCGTCTGTGACCAGGGCAAGCACCTCGTCGTCGCTCATGCCGGGCGGGATGCCGCGACCGTCGTCCCGCCGCGGGGAGGCGTGGACAGCCAGCAGGCGCGTCTGGTCGGGGAGGGTCAGGCGGCGTTCCAGGGGCAGAGCGGCGAGCCAGTCGAACCAGCCGGCCGCGGCGACGTAGGAGCGCGTCCAGGCAAAGCTGCGGGTTACCTCGTCGTAGCGGGCCTGGAGCGCGGGGTTGCGGCGCACGTCCTCCTCGGTCGGGGGCGGTCGGTCGCTGGTGGTGGTGTAGCGGTCGGTGTTGCCCCGGATGAAGTGGGCATTGGGCACATCGTGGAGGCGGTCGAGGACGCCGACGGGGTCGTAGCCGAGGGCGGCCAGGTCGCCCAGCACCCAGGTCTCGTCCACGCCGCCTTGCGCGGCGATGTCGGCCAGAACAGCATCGAGGGCGAGCGGGTTGCCGTGCATGTCGGAGATCAGGGCGAGGCGCATAGGCTAGAGTGTCCTTCCCAATCGTTCGATCACCATCTCGTCGACGTGCTCCCAGGTATGCTCCAGGACGCGGCGCAGGACCTTGCGGGCGGTCCAGGGATAACCCTTATCGCGGCTGTACTTGATACGAGTCCGCTCGTCATCGGTCATGGCGCGCAGGCGGGCGGCGACGGCGTCCATCACCCTGTCCCACTCCATGCGCCAGGGGCGGTCGGGCTTCGAGCCTGGCTCGCCGACACGGCTCAGGCCGGCCGTGACGTAGCCGTGGGCGGCGTCGGCGACGTGGAGGGCCATGACGCTCAGGGCGCGCCCTGCGTCGGGCTTGGCAATCAGCTGGTTCGGCGGCAGGCTGTCCAGGGCGGCGTCGATGACGGCCTTCATCGCTTCAAAGCGGCACACGAGGCGCTCGACCTCGGCGGCGTCGATGGGCGTCAGTTCGGCCTGGAAGGCCGCCTGCATGTAGCCCAGGCCGTTCCAGCTATCCTCGCCCTGCCAGCGCTCGGTGATCGCTAGCTGGATGTCACCCAGCGGCGTATCCTCGCCGATGCCACGCAGCCAGCGGCGGTAGTCGTCGATGGCGGGCGGTGTG
>CAZJJF010000227.1:0-6777 GCA_964546245.1 uncultured Anaerolineales bacterium | reverse complement strand
GCCTGCTTGCGGCGAAACTGGGCCAGGTCGGCGTAGTTGTAGTGGACGAGCGGCTGCCGAAGATAGCCCTCCGGCCCATCGAGTATCACCAGTTCGTGAACCGCGCGTTGTGGGTCGTAGCGCGCGCAGTCGGTGCGCATCAGGCGCAGTTGATAGTCCGGCCACCAGCCCCCGCCGCGCGTCAGGTGGCCGAAGATATAGTTGTGGCGGGGGATCCAGTAGCCCACCGGCGCGACCGCATCCTGGCGGGTAACCACGCCGCGAATCTCCTCGGCCAGGGCGGCCGGGATGCGCTCGTCGGCGTCGACAAACAGCGTCCACGGCGTGGTAACCAGGGACAGGGCCGCGTTACGCTGATCGGCGTAGTTGACAAAAGGCCGATTGACCACCTGCGCGCCCGCCGCGACGGCCAATTGTGCTGTGCCGTCCCCGCTGTCCGTGTCGATGACCAACCGTTCGCCGGCCCATGCCACGCTTGCCAGGCAGGCCTGGATATGGCGGGCCTCGTTGCGCGTCAATACGACCGCCGTCACCATTGGAATGGGCGACAGTGGCGGGGCAACCGAGTCGGGGGAATCCAGGGCCGGGCTGCTTGCCTCGGCGGCGATGCGGCGGTAGGCCGCGCGGCGGTCGGTCGCTCCCCGGTGCGCCTGGAATCGCGCGCCCACCGCCACCAGGCGGCGCAGGGCGGCGGCGCGGAGTGCGCCATGATGCTTGTCGAAGAGGCGCAGACGGCTACGCCAGAGCTGCACGAACATCACCTCACGGAACTGACGGGTACTCTGCCCTTCATAGTGGACGACATGGGCCGCCGGCACGACAACTAGCTGCCAATGGGCCTCGGTCAGGCGGCGGCACCAGTCCAGCTCCTCCGCGTACATGAAGAACCCCTCATCCAGCAGGCCCACCGCCTCGATGGCCTCACGGCGTAGCATGAGGCACGCGCCCAACAGCGTCTCGACGGCGAAGGGTCGCCCCGCCTCGTACCGCGCCGCCGGGTAGCGACCGTTGAGGCGGGAGGTACTCAGCCGCGCCAGGCGGCCCGGCGGAGGGAACAGGTCCAGCATCGTCTGGCTGAGGCCGGGGAAGGTGAACGCGCTATGTTGCAGGCGGCCGCCAGGATACGCGAGGCGCGGGCCAACCGCTCCCACGCGAGGATGGGTAGCCAGGAAATCGCGCAGCGCGCGCAGCGCGCCGGGCGACACGCGGGTATCAGGGTTGAGCAGCGCCACGAAATCTGGTGTCGGCAACACGGCCGCACCCACCGCGCGCCGGTTCGCCCAAACAGCGGCTGAGCGGGTCGCCTCGTCACCACGCGGGTGAAAGCCTAGCGCCCGCAAGGCCAGGTTGTTGCCGCCCGCGAAGCCGAGATTGTCGCCGCTCGCCATCAGATGCACCCACGAGTAATGCTCTCGCACCAGGGCTGGGCTGCCATCGGTCGAGCCATTGTCGACCACGATGACCGAATCATCAGGCGCGAGTTCGGGCGCGAGGGAGTCGAGACACGCGGCGAGCAGATCGCGGGTGTTGTAGCTGACAATGACAACGGCCAGCACGGTCACGGCGATTCTCGCTAGTACTCGATGGTGACTTGGGTGGGATTCACCGACTCTTCATGCTTGCGCACGTCCTCCTGGATGAGGGCCAGGTAGAAGAGCGGCTCGCGGCGCAGGGGCTTCTCGGTGATACGGATGCGGCCCGTAATCTCAACCGACTGCCCCGGCAGCAGATAGACATACGTCTTGTCACCCAGCTGCCGCTCCTCCAGCGCGCACTGGTCGGTGGGTGCGCCTGGCGGGCAAAGCAGGGTGCGGCCATCTAGGGCGCGCCGTTCGAGTTTGGACGGGTCGCCCAACCCCCAACGATAGGGATAGTCCAGATCGCTGGGGGCCTCGTTGTACGTCGCGCCGAGGCGGAACGCGCCTGGTGACTGGGGAAGGCGCAGGGTGTTATAGGTTTGGGTGCTATCGTAGGCCGTTCCCGGCGGTGGCCCCTGGGTACGGATTGGCGTCGTGCCGATATTCTTGACGGTGGCCGTGATGAACACACTCTCCCCCAGCGGAACGATACTGGGTGTGATCTGGCTATCGAGGATGGTGGCGCGCGGCACGCCGCCTTCACGAATAGTGAGCGGGCGTCTCTCCACAACGAGATTGCCCAGGGTGTCACGCGCCTCGACCACAACGTTGTACTGGCCGTCCGGCGGGGGCGGCGCGTCGGCATCAACGCCCGCGTCGTAGTCGTACTGATGGCGGCCGGGGCGACCCGGCTCGACCGGCCCATTCTTCTTCTCCAGCAGCGAAACGACAAAGCGGCCCCTGGCGTCTTCGAGGAATACCCGAACCGTGGCGGCTTTGGCGAGGACGTAGCTGACAGTTACCCGGTCGTTGATACCGTCCTGATTGGGGGTGAAAATATCTGGGACGACGGTGAACTCCGTGATGTCGGGGCGGGTCGCATCGCCACCCTGGATGGTCAGGCGGCCTTCGAGCTGTGTGGGCGCGCCGTCATCGAGCGGCCGGGCGATGATACGCCAGGTATACGGCCCGTCGGGCAGCATGCGGCCATCAATGATCCCATTGAAGAGACCGTTGTAGGTATTGGGCGAGCGGCGCTCGTCCGCCCGCCAGACATACTCTTGCCCGGCGGCATCAATGAAGCTGGTGGTCACCAGGGAGGTCTGGCCGATGCGGTACTGAATGCGAGCCAGATCGTCGCGGCCGTCAGCATTGGGGGAAATCGTCGACGGCTCGACGGCGACATCGTCGAGGACCGGGGCCGAGCGACAGCCGGCCAGTAACAGCATCAGCAGTAACGCCGCCATGAGGTGGGCGCGACCGGACAATGGGCGGAGCCAGGTGGTTAGGGACATGACACGCAAGTGTACACCGAGGTAGGGACTGGCGTCAAAAAGTGAAGAGGCTGGGCTGCCCCCCTCGCCGCCCCTACAACTCCTTTTCAATCGGGCGAGTCGCGGGCGACCCGCTCGCCGGGGCGAGCGGCGTGGCCGCCACTGGCCGCTCCTCGGCAGCCTCTGCGCTGCCCATCACACCCCAGCGGGCCAGCGCCTCAACCAGGCGCGTGATTAACCGCTGCCGGACTGGCGGAGCCGTACCGTAGGCAGCCTTGACCTTGAGAATTAACTCAGTCGTGGAGCCAATCTGCCCCTCGCTGATAATCTGTGGCTCCTCGATGATGTCCGGATCAGGCGTCTTGACTACATCGCCCAACGCTTCTAGCGCGGCATTCAGTTGCTCCGTAGGCACGGTAAGCTTGATGTTGGCAAGGGAGAACTCGGAGCGCGAGAAGTTGCGGATAGTGCGTATATCGCCGTTGGGCAGGATGTACAGCTCGCCCGCGTCGCCCCGCAGGCGAGTGGAGGTGAGATCGACGCTCTGGACGTAGCCGACGACGTTCTTGTCGCCCATCTCGACCTTGTCACCGATTGCAAACTGATCTCGCATCAAGAACAGGAGGCCGCTCATCACATCACTGATGAAGGGGCGCGCCGCCAGGCCCAGCCCCGCGCTGAACAGGCCAATCGTCGTGGCAATAGCCGTAGCCGGCATCACCTGTGCCATCATAAAGATAACCGTCGCGACCACAGCCAGGGCATCGCCCAGGGAGCGAATGAGGCCCCGCAGCGTCTGAGTGCGCTCGTGCCGATGCGCGTCGCCACGCCGCCGCGCCCGCCAGTCCAGGAAACGCCAGGTCAGGGCCGTAATCAGGCGGCCGAGCACGGTGAAAATCACCAGGGCAATGAGACCCAAAGGCAGGAAAAGCAGGAAGCGGAGGAGGGCGACCGTCCACTCGGTGATAAAAGCCGTGTCGGTCATGACGAGTCTCCGGGGCTGGCCCACCCTCTTCTGGTAGCGGGCCAGGACACCTCAAGTCTAGCCGCCCCAGCGCGGCGCGTCAAACAGCTAACTGGCGCGCGGCGCGCCGTCTTGCCTTTTCGGGCGGTCTTCATACCATTCGATGCATGAACTACCAGGACGCCCTCAACTACCTCTATGATCCCGACCGCGTCAAGGGCGAGCGGAGCATCAAAGCCGGGCACGGTCGTACCCTCGAACCCGTGACGCGCGCGCTGGCCGCCGTCGGCAGCCCGCACACCCGCTTCAAGTCCCTCCACGTGGCCGGTAGTAAAGGCAAAGGCTCGACGTCGGCCATGCTGGCCAGTATCCTGCACGCGGCAGGCTACCGGGTGGGGTTGTTCAGCTCACCCCATCTCCACACCTACCGCGAACGGATGCAGATCAACGGCGAGCTACCCAGCGAAGACCAGATCGTTGACCTGCTGACGCGGTTGAGGCCCACCTTCGACGCCATGCCCGAGCTAATCACCTTCGAGCTGTCAACGACGATGGCCCTTACCTATTTCGCTGAGCAGCGGGTAGACCTGGCCATAATCGAGGTTGGTCTGGGTGGGCGGCTGGATTCGACCAATGTTATCACCCCCGAGGTAGCGGTCATCACCTCGCTGAGCCTGGAACACACCGCCATCCTGGGAAGCACGATCCCCCAGATCGCCTTCGAGAAGGCCGGCATCATCAAGCCCGGCATTCCGGTCGTAGCCGCTCCCAACCCGGCCGAGGCGCTGGCCGTCGTGCGCGAAGTAGCTGAGGAACGCGGCGCGCCGCTGGTCCAGGTTGGCGAGGATGTGGCGTATCGCGTACGCGAGCTACACGCCGACGGCCTGGATTTCGAGATGCGAATCCTCGACCCCAACCACGCGGCCTGGGGCCATCGGCATCACAGCGGCCCACCCGAACCCTGGCGACGCTACCATCTGCCCCTGCTCGGCGCGTACCAGGCCGCCAACGCCACGTCAGCGCTCAGCGCGGTCGAAGTCGTGCGCGGTCGTGGCATCTCCATCCCCGACGCCGCGCTCGATGTGGGACTGCGCCAGGTTCGCTGGCCGGCGCGCCTCGAGGTATTGAGCCGACAGCCGCTCGTGGTCGTGGATGGGGCACATACGCCAGAGTCGGCGGCGCTGGCCGTCGCAGCCATGCGGCAGCACTTCCACTTCAGGCGGCTCATCCTCGTCTTCGGCGCTCTCCAGGACAAGGATGTCGCCGGGATGCTGCACAGCCTGCTACCTGCCGCCGATGAGATCGTCGTCGCCCGTACCCGATATCCCCGCTCGCTGAGCGCAGCCGAGTTAGTCGCGGCGGTCCGGGCGCAGGGCCGCGAGCCGGCCGCCGCCCTGGACGACGTCCCCGACGCCGTGGCGGTCGCGCTCGCGCTGGCAGCGCCGGGCGATGCGATTCTGGCGACAGGGTCCTTGTTCGTGGCTGCCGGCGCCCGCGAGAGTTGGGCGCGGCTCAAGGGGCTGCCGCTACCCACCGGCGACCCGCCGATGCACTGACAGACATTGGTCCCTGCCGTGAAAGTATGGTATAGTTGCGGCGACCGTTCTGTCACCACGGAGACGCCCGCCATGACCGTGACCAACGTAGTCGACGACAAGACCGAGCGCCCACGACGCGCGCGCCGCCGCAAGGCAGTCGGGCTGCCCGACCTACCTGTGCTGCCGGTACGCGACACGGTTCTCTTTCCCCACATGGGCACGCCGCTCTTCGTCGGTCGCGACCGATCTGTCCGTGCCGTCGAGGCGGCGTTGGCCGAGGATGGCGCGCTGGTGGTCATGGCGCAACGCGATCGCGACATCCAGGAACCTGGACCTGACGACCTGTATGACATTGGGACCGAGGTGACGGTCAGCCGCGTCCTGCGCATGCCTGACGGGACGACGAGCATCCTGGCGCAGGGCCGTGGGCGGGTGAAGGTGCTGGGCTACAGCCAGGTCGAACCCTACCTGCGCGCCCGCATCATGCCGCTGTTCGAGGTGCAGGACGAGAACACCGAGGTCGAAGCGCTGCGCCGCACAGTGCTGAGCATGTTCGAGCAAGCTGTCGAACTCAGTCCTGGCCTGCCCGAGGATGCCTATGTCTACGCGCTGAACGTCACCGACCCCGGCTGGCTGGCGGACCTGGTCGCCTCCCACCTGAACCTGGAGGTGGAGCAGCGCCAGACGGTGTTGGAAACCCTGAATCCCCACGAGCGGCTACGCAAGGTGAGTCACCTGTTGGCGCAGGAACTGGACGTCCTGCAACTCCAGAACAAGATTCACTCCGCCGTTCAAGAGGAAGTGGACAAGAGTCAGCGCGAATATTACCTCCGCGAGCAGATGCGCGTCATCCAGAGCGAGCTAGGCGAGAGCGATACATCGGTACGAGAAGTGACCGAATTGCGCGAGCGCATCGAAGCCGCCGGAATGCCCGCCGAGGTGCGTGAGAAGACCGAGAAGGAACTGTCGCGCCTGGCTGACATGCCGCCTGCCTCGCCTGAGACAGCGATTATTCGCACCTACCTCGACTGGCTCATCACCCTACCCTGGCGCGTCGAGAGCGTCGACAACATGGACTTGCGCAACGCGGAGCGGGTGCTCGACGCGAATCACCACGGGCTGCCCAAGGCCAAGGAACGCATCCTGGAGTACATGGCCGTGCGCAAGCTGGCCGCCGACAAGATGCGCAGCCCCATCCTGTGCTTCGTCGGCCCCCCCGGCACAGGCAAGACGTCGCTGGGGCGTTCCATCGCGGAGGCGTTGGGCCGCAAGTTCGTGCGTGTCTCCCTGGGCGGCATCCGCGACGAGGCCGAGATTCGCGGTCACCGCCGCACCTACATCGGCGCGCTGCCCGGCCGCATCATCCACACCATGCGGCGCGCGGGTACGGTCAACCCTCTGTTCATGCTCGACGAGATCGACAA
>CAZJJF010000226.1:0-6815 GCA_964546245.1 uncultured Anaerolineales bacterium | reverse complement strand
ACCCGGTACCGCTCGAAGTAGCGCGCGTAATCCGCCACGTAGTCGGCCACGGCCTGCCGCGCATTGCCCGGCAAGGCCTCGACGTCCTCGCGGGACTGCCAGTCGATGAACAGGGGCAGCCGCCGTGTATGGATGAGCTGGTCGGGGCACGCCGCGCCGATCTGGGAGTAAAGCGTCACGTCGCGCCCGTCGACAAACTCTAGCGCGGCCTCGCTGTCGTCAATCTGCAAGATGGCGGGGCGTTGCGCGCTCAATGCCCCTCGCAGAGCAGGCAGCAGCGCCAGCCAGGCGCGGCGGCGCGCCTCGGCGGGCAGGGGCACGACGGCGCTGGCGAAGACGCGGCGGCCGTCTCTTCGCGCCTGGGTGAACTCCTCCGCCTCCTGGATGACGCGAATCGTCTGCTCGTAGCAGGTGCGGCTCGTGTCGCCCCATACCGTCAGGCCGTGCTTGCCCATGACGACCAGGTCGGCGCGGGAGTTGGCGCGCACGCCGTCGGCGATCCACTTCGCCAGGGGAAAGCCGGGCCGCACGTAATCGACCCACACCACTCGATCGCCCCACAACTCGCGGCACAGGTCGCGGCCGTCGGCGGCGCACGCCAGGCCGATGATGACGTCGGGGTGGGTGTGGTCGATATGGCGCGCGCCGACCGAGGCGTGCAGCAAGGTCTCGATGGACGGGCGCGGTCGGTCTGGCGCAAACACGCAGCGCGCCAGATAGCTGACCATCGCCTCGTCGCTCAGGCTGTCGCGCTGCATGAGGGGCAGAATCTCAGCCAGGCGTAGCCCCGCGAAGCCTTGCTCGGTGATGGTCGCCACGTCCCAGCCGGAGCCTTTCACCCATAGCACATCGATGGGGCGGCCCAGGTGGTCAGTCTCGGTGAGCTTGGCGCTGGTGTTGCCGCCATAGATGTTGATGATGCTGCGGTCGCGGCCGAGGAGATTACTGCGGTAGACCAGGCCGTCGAGGGCGGGCAGGGCCGCCGCCTCGGCATCGTTCCACTGGGATTGAATCATGACAAACGTTTGTCTCCCTCTTTGACATGTTGGTCGCGCCGCTTGCGCTGGATGGTCACATCCAGCGCTCTGACAGGCGACGGATGTGACCATCCGTTGCGAGCGGTAACATGGGACTACGAGGTATGCCCCTTATTCTACACCCCGCCACCTTCAGGCGCGAGTGGCGGGCGCGGGTGGTGGTTTCTTATCGGCGGATGGAGGGGGTTTTTCTGCACGGAGGGCGAACCAGCAGTATGATGGCGATGTGGGAGCGCATGCGGGCGCTCGGCAAAGGGGCCGCCGCCCGCCCTCCCCGTCGTCAATCAACACGGCGTCTGATCGCGCCGAAGGAGTCGCGATGCGAGGAACCATTCGTATCGACGCGAATCGCTGCAAGGGCTGCGAGTTGTGCGTCGTCATCTGCCCCAAGAAGGTCATCGGCATTGCCGATACCTTTACCCCCAAGGGTTATCGCCCCGCTATTCTGATCGACCCGGACGGCTTGTGCACCGGGTGTCTTCTTTGCTCTACCATCTGCCCCGACTCTGCCATTACCGTCTATCGCGAAGCCGTCAGTCGAGCGCCCGCTCAGAAGCACACCGCTGCGGCCTGATGCTGGCGGCTCGTCCTGCGACGGGGCGAGCCGTCCCGGGACTGCCACGGGGAGGAATCTGTATGAACCGTGAACTGTGGGAGGGTAACCAGGCCATCGCCGAGGCGGCCGTGCGCGGCGGCCTTGAAGCGTACTTCGGCTACCCCATCACCCCTCAGACCGAGCTACTTGAATATCTCTCGAAGCGCATGCCCGAACTGGGTCGCGCCTTCGTTCAGGCCGAGAGCGAGCTGGCCGCCATCAACATGGTCTATGGCGCGGCGGTCGCCGGTGCGCGGACGATGACCTCGTCCTCCAGCCCCGGCGTGTCGCTGATGCAAGAGGGCCTCTCGTACATCGCTGCGTCGGAAGTGCCCTGCGTGATGGTCGATATGATGCGCGGCGGTCCCGGCCTCGGCAACATCGCCCCCGGCCAGGCCGACTACAATCAGTTGGTGCGCGGCGGCGGCCACGGTGACTACCACAGCATCGTCCTGGCCCCGTCCACCATCCAGGAGGCCGTGACCCTCACCTACAACGCTTTCGATCTGGCCGAGAAGTATCGCGGCATCGTGGTCATCGCCGCCGATGGCAACATCGGCCAGATGATGGAGCCGGTGGTCATGCCGCCCATGCGCCAATTGGGGCCCGTTGACCGTGGCTATGAGCTGACCGGCGCGATCGGCCGGCCCAGGCGCGTTATCTCGTCCATCGGCCTCGACCCGAATGTAATGGAGCAGACCAACGCTCGCCTCCAGGCTCGCTATCGCGAGATCGAGGCGAACGAGGTGCGCTTCGCCGAGCGCCAGACTGAGGATGCCGACCTGCTTATCGTCGCCTTTGGCTCGGCGGCCCGCATCGCCCAGACCGCCATCCGCGAGGCTCGCGCCCGCGGCCTACGCGTCGGCCTCTTCCGCCCCATCAGCCTATGGCCCTTCCCTTACCAGCGTCTCGCCGAGTTGGCGCAACGCATCCCACGCCTCCTCGTCGTCGAGATGAACGCGGGGCAGATGCTGAACGACGTGCGGCTGGCCGTCGGCCCGCAGGCCGCTGTCGCCTTCTATGGCCGAACGGGCGGCCAGGTTCCCATGCCCGAAGAGATTCTTGCCCAGATTGGAACCCTGACCCCCACGCCGTCAACCAACGGCGCGCGGGCCATGGCGCTGCTGTAGGCGGCGGAGGGAATAATCATGCTAGCTGAAACCATGACCGTCGTCCACGAGCGCCCCGAGGCCCTGCTGCCTGTCGTCAGCCACTACTGCCCCGGTTGCAGTCACGGTATTATCCACCGCCTGGTAGCCGAGGTCATCGACGAACTGGGCATCCGCGAGCAAAGTATTGGCGTCGCCTCCGTCGGCTGTTCGGTGTTCTCGTACAACTACTTCGACTGCGACTTCGCCCAGGCCCCCCATGGCCGCGCCCCGGCCATGGCGACGGGCGTCAAGCGCGTCCACCCCAACCGCGTCGTCTTCACCTACCAGGGCGATGGCGACCTGGCGTCTATCGGAGCGGGCGAGATTGTCCACGCCGCTGCCCGCGGCGAGAACATCACCGTCATCTTCGTCAATAACGCCGTGTTCGGCATGACCGGCGGCCAGATGGCCCCCACAACGCTACCCCACATGAAAACCACCTCGTCGCCCCAGGGCCGCGACGTGGCGACCATGGGCTTTCCCATCCGCGTTTCCGAGATGCTTGCCACTCTGGACGGTCCGTCGTATATCGTGCGCCGCGCCGTGAGCGATCCGGGCGCTATCAACCGCACCAAGAAGGCTATCCGCACCGCCTTCCAGGCGCAGCTCCACGGCCTGGGCTTCTCGATGGTCGAAATCCTGGCCGCATGTCCCATCAACTGGGACATGCCGCCCCAGCAGGCCCTGCAACACATCAAGAACGTCATGATTCCCTACTACCCGCTGGGCGACTACAAGGTAGTCGATGCCGTCAAGGCCCTGGCGTAGGCGCGGGAGGATACAGTGCACGAAGAGATTATCATCGCCGGCTTCGGCGGCCAGGGCGTGCTATTTGCGGGCCAGTTGCTGGCCCACGCAGGCATGAACGAGGGTCGCCACGTCACCTGGATCCCCTCCTACGGGCCAGAGATGCGCGGCGGAACCGCCAACTGCACCACCATCATTTCCGATGACGAGATCGGCGCACCCGTCGTCCATCACCCCTCGACGGTCATTGCCCTCAATCCGCCCTCGATGGACAAGTACGCGCCCCTGGTCAAGCCGCGCGGCCTGCTCATCGTCGATGCATCGCTGATTACGCAGCGATCGGGGCGATCCGACATCCACGAGATCGCCATCCCGGCCAAGGACATCGCCGCCGATGTAGGCCTGCCCAAGGCCGCCAACGTCGTCGCCATCGGCGCCCTCATCGCCGCGACAGGCATCGTCCAGTTCGAGACCGTTATCGAGCTGCTGACCCGCAAGTTCGGCCAACGCAGCCCCGACGTGCTGGTCGCCAACAAGCGCGCCCTGCGCCTCGGCGCGGACTACGTAATAAAGATGCCCGCCTAGCCTTCGCGCTCGGTAGACGCCCCAGGGCCGCCGGTGCGATGCCGGCGGCCCTGGCTTTTGGCCGTTGCCAGGGCGAGATTGTCATCAGGACCCTCAACAGGCAGGGTGTGGTCCAAATCATGCAACACCACAACGCGGCTTACGTATGCTATAATGGATAATGGTGTACGCCAGACCCAACAGGCCTTCGCGGACTTGTCGGGTCCAGAACGAATGGCAGGTCGTATGTTTCCTCTCAAGTCTCTTAAGGTTAGCCTTGCCCTCGCTGTCGCCCTTCTCCTTACCGCTTTCACCATCGGCGTCAGCCATGCGCAGGGTGACATCGTCACCTACCCGCGCTACGACATGGATTTCCAGATTCAGACGGACGGCTCGGTCCTCACCACCGAGACACAGACCGTCGACTTCAAGGGGACGACGCGCCGCCGCGGCTTCACCGACATTCCCCTCGTCAACGTCGGCAACATCACCGATGTCTCGGTCAGCGAGCCGGGTGGGCAACCCTATCGCAACTCCAGTAGCGGCGACCCCGGCACCTTCACCGCTACCCGCGAACGCGCCGCCAACGGTGACCCGGTGATGCGCATCACCCTCAACTTCCAACCCACCGCCGGCCAGAAGACCTTCCTCATCAAGTATCGTCTCAACGACGCCTTGCGCATTGCCGACGCCGGCGACCAGTTCTACTGGGCGGCCCTGCGTAGCGGCCGCGTTGGCCCCATCGAGAACAGCCGCGTGACTGTTGCCCTGCCCCAGGCGGTCGATTCGTCCCAGATTCGCGCCGAAGGCAGCGTCGATGGGCGCACCTCCATCCAGGGAACCGTCCGCAACGGGCAGACCATCGAGTACAATATCCGCAATCTGCCTTCCAACGCACAATTCGAGACCCGCGTCCAGTTCCCCCACGGTATTGTCAACGCCCAGCCGCCCGCCTGGCAGAATCAGGTGGAGCAGACAGAGCTGGACGCCGAGCGCGCCGCCAACATCGCCGCCACCATCAATCTCGCTGGCATCGTCTTCGGCGGCCTGATCCTCTTCGGCGGCGGTCTGACCCTGCTACTGGCCTACTACAGCCGCGGCCGCGACCCCCAGACCACCGCCGCCAGCGACGTCAGAATCGTGCGCGAGCCGCCCTCGAACCTGCGCCCCGCCGTCGTCGGCACGTTGCTGGACGAGAAAGCCGCGCCCCAGGACGTAGTCTCCACTCTGGTGGACCTGGCGAACCGCAACGTCCTCAACATTGAGGAGGCCCGCAACGACAAGCTCGTCGGCTCCGATCTCGACTTCAAGTTCAAGATCGAGGATCGCCAGGCCATCAGCGGCCTGCTGCCTTACGAGCAGACCCTAATGAACGTCTTGTTCGGCGAGAGCGACGAGTTCATGATGTCGGAGCTGAAGGGCCGCTTCTACTCCGGCATGCCCACCTGGGAGTCCGACCTGTACAATGAGGTCGTCCGCCAGCGCCTCTTCGTCGCCAACCCCGAGCAGGTGCGCAAGCGCTACCGTCGCATCGGCGGCGCGCTGGCTGGCCTGGGCGCGGTTGTCCTGTTCGTTGGTTTGTGCGTCGGGATGATAGCCGGCGCCCTGGCCTTCCTGCCGGGCGCGTCGCTGCTGATCATCGGCCTGATTATGATGGCCGTCGCCTCCGCCATGCCCAAGCGCACCGTCGAAGGCGTGCGGCAGACCGTCGTCTGGCGCGCCTTCCGCGACTACCTCGCCAACATCGAGCAGTACGAGCCGGTCGAGCGCGCCAAGCAAGTCTTTCAGGCCTACCTACCCTACGCGGTGGCGATGGGCATCGACCAGACCTGGGTCCGCAAATTCGCCCAGGTCGGCACCCCCGTGCCAGAGTGGTACAAGGGCCTGGGTGTTCCCCAGGGCTTCCCCGCGCCCACCGGCGGCCCGGTTATCTTCCCTGGCGGTGGCTGGGGCTACCCCGGCCGACCCGTCGGCCCCATCATTATCGCCGGCAGTGGTGGAAACGGCGGCCAGCCAGGCCAGGGAGGCGGCAACATGCCCACCAACCCCGATCAGATAAGCGGTGGCCTCGCCGATATGCTCGACCGCGCCTCGCGCTCCCTGGCCAGTGGTAGTTGGGGCGGCGGCGGTGGCGGCGGCGGCTGGTCCAGCGGCGGTGGCGGCTGGGGCGGCGGTGGTGGCGGCGGCGGTGGCGCCAGCAGCGGCTGGAGTTAAGAGACACGCGGAGGGTCGCATGCAGAATCAGTCGGGGATGACAGGTAACCTTCTCATTATTATCGCCGCCGTTCTGGGCGTCGGCACTATTGGCTGGCTGCTCGTCGCCTCGCCCACCGCGGGCGGCGCGATGCTGTGCCTCATGCCGGCGGCGATGGTCGTCATCGGCATGATCCTGGGTGGCCTGTACCTCAACCGCCAGGCCAGGGCCGAAGTCGCTGAGACGGCAACGATGGAACAGCAGTGGGCCTGGCGCGACGAAGAGCGCCGCGCCCGCACCTACGTCGCCGACCGCCTGTCGCGTTCCAGCGAGCGCCTCAAGGCTGACGGCTCCGTCGCCAGGTCTCTGATTGCCGAGATGGAGAGTCTGGAAGGCCAATTGCGCCACCCTAGCTACGACCAGGGCGTGCCGCCCCCCATGACCGAGACCACCTTCCAGTCGCTTCAGAGCATCGACCGCGGCCTGATGGGGAAGGCCGACGAACTGGACAAGGCTACCGACGATGT
>CAZJJF010000225.1:0-6828 GCA_964546245.1 uncultured Anaerolineales bacterium | reverse complement strand
AGCCACATCTTCGCGCCCAGGCGCTGCTCAAAGATGAGGCGCATCATGCGCAGGTGGTCGGGGTCTACGCAACAGATGCGCAGTTCGCCATCGGTGATAGCCCCCAGCCCGATCCAGCTGCCAATCTCCACGTAGTCCGGCGAGACGCGAAAATCTGCGCCATGCAGGTGGGTCACACCTTCGACAGTCAGGGTGTTGGACCCGATGCCCTGGATACGCGCGCCCATAGCGTTGAGGCAGTTCGCCAGGTCCTGCACGTGCGGCTCGGAGGCGGCGTTGCGGATGATGCTCGTCCCCGTAGCCAGCACAGCGGCCAGCAAGGCATTCTCGGTGCCGGTGACGCTCATCTCGTCCAGAACCATGTCAGCGCCCTTCAGCCCGTTGGCGCGCATGACGATGACGCCGTCCATGCTCACATCAGCGCCCAGGTTCTGCATGGCAAGCAAGTGCGTGTCAATGCGACGGCGGCCAATGACGTCGCCGCCCGGCGGCGGCAGCTCCACGAAGCCAATGCGCGCCAGGAGCGGGCCTGCCAGCAGGATAGAGGCGCGAATCTGACGGCAGCGTTCCGGGTCCAGGGCGGCCTGCCGCAGCCCGCCGCCCTTCAGCTCGATGGTATGCGGCTCAGGTTGGCGTACCGTCAGCCCCAAGTCGGCGAGCAACTCGCATAGCGTCTGTACGTCGCG
The DNA here is from genome assembly GCA_964546245.1 of uncultured Anaerolineales bacterium. GTDB lineage: Bacteria > Chloroflexota > Anaerolineae > Epilineales > JAHCIE01 > JAHCIE01. The sequence goes on along the minus strand of CAZJJF010000225.1, from coordinate 6,142 downwards.
AATGTTGGGCACGTTGCGCAGAATCAGAGTTTCGTCGGTCAGCAGCGCCGCCGCCAGGAGGGGCAATGCGGCATTCTTGTTGCCACTCGGCGTGACATTGCCCTGAATGGGACGCCCACCCTCAATAATGAATCTGTCCATGCGGCCTCCTTGGCTGGATTGTAGCTGCAAAATTGCGCGCCTTCAACTTTCCCCGACGGAGTTCCGACTTTCGACCGCATACCTTCCTCGATAAGCACCAGGGCACAAGAGCGTGGAGCGGCCACAAATCTGCCGCCAGGCACAAGCGCGGCCACGAGGGCCGCCGCTACAGATTCCACAAGCTCACCGGCGCGCCGACGCCCATGCCAAGCGCGCTCGCGGCGTCGCCCTGGCGGATGGCGACCTCGATACGGCCGCTACTGCCGATGTAGGCGACGAGCGCGCCGACCGCCACATCGCTGAAGGTCCGCGCCAGGGGGATGCGCCACCCGGCGGCCTCGACAACGGCGCGGCCGACGACAGGCGGCGCGGGCAGGCGGGCGACTTCCAGCGTTGTGATGAGGTTGCCGAAGCGGTCGATGTGCAGAACCTCGCCACGCCAGCCGCCGGCGAGCGGCGTGGGGATAAGGGGCGGCAGCGTTATCGGGTCGGCAATGGGATCGCCCAGGGACGGCGGCGACGCGCCGAGGGCGAGGCGGGCGGCGACAGGGGCGAAGATATCGCGGCCGTGGAAGGTGGCGCTGACCATCGCCCGCCACACATCAGGGCGGTTCAGGTGGTAGGCTGCGACCGGGAGATCGTCACCCCACGCCAGCCGCGCCGTCTCCGTCAGCAGGCCATTGTCAGGGCCGACGAGCAGACCGTAGGGCGTGTGGAGCAATAAGGGTCGCCGCGCCGTGCCGACGCCGGGATCGACCACCACGACATGAATGGTAGCGGGGGGGGAAGAAGGGGACCGCTGAGGCGAGAACGGACGCGCCCTGGCGAATCGCGCCGGGGGTGATGGCGTGGCTGACATCGACCAGGGTGATGTCGGGCGCGAGACTGAGAATCACCCCGCGCATGGCGGCGACGTAGCCATCCTGCTCGCCAAAGTCGGTGGTCAGGGTGATGATAGGCATTCAGTGTTTCAGGCCCAAGAGGATGGGGCACGGCCAGACACGGACGACACGGGTAAGGTAGAGCTTGCGCTGCTATCCGTTTCGTCCGCTTCCATCCGTGCCCCCTTCTCCTGGCGGTCTGGGCAGGCCCTTACGTCGGCGATGAATCGCCTACCGCACCAGCTTCAGCGCCTCCTGGAACTGGAGGTCGTTGGCGTTCTGGACCTGCTGCTCGGTCATGGTCTTGAGGGTACTGGGCGTGACGACTTGCGCGTCGGGGCCAAGCTCCTGCTTCACATCGGGGTCGATGCCCTGGCGGCGAATCATGCGGTCGCCGGGCGTCAGCCATTCGGCCGTGCCGAGGACCAGCTCCGACCCATCCGATAGCTTGAAGGTCGATAGGATCGTACCCGTGCCAAAGGTCGTCTCGCCGACGAGCCTGGCGCGATTGTGAAACTGGAAGGCGCCGGCGGCGATCTCGGCCGAGCTGGCCGATCCCTGATTGATCAGAACGGCCATCGGGATGTCGAGGGCGACCCCGCCCCGCTGCGCCTGATACTCGATGGTCTTGCCGCCACGCTCGCGCTGCTTGAGGAGGACCGTGCCGGAGGGCAGGAACTGACTGGTGACGCTGATGGCCTCGTTGAGCAGGCCGCCAGGGTTGCTGCGTAGATCGAAGATGAGAGCCGTCGCACCCGCCTTCTTGGCGGCGTCGAGGGCCGTCTGCAACTCCTTCGTTGCGCCCTGGCTGAACTTGTTGAGGCGGACGTGGGCCACGGTTGTACCCGGCACCATCGCCCAGGTGACAATCTTCTCCTGAATCTTGGCGCGGGTGATGGTCTTGTCCAGCGTCTCATTCGTCGAGGGGCGATAGATGGTCAGGGTGACGCTGCTGCCCTCGGGGCCGCGAATCTTGGTGATGGTCTCGTCCAGGCTGAGGTCCACCGTATCGACGCCATCGACCTTCATGACCACGTCGCCGGGCTTGATGCCCGCCTTCTCGGCCGGCGTGCCTTCGATGGGCGTGACAATCACCGGGCGATTATCGCGCCGCGTGACCTCCGCGCCGATACCGGTGAACGACGATTGCATCCACTGGGTCTGGCGTTCGGCCTCCTGGGGGCTGAGGAAGCGGGTATGCCCCTGGTCACCGAAGGAGTCGAGCATGCCCTGGATAGCGCCGTAGGTCATTTTCTGGTCGTCGGCGGCCTTCTCGTCGACGTAGTTATCCTTCGCCAGCCGCCATGCCTCCCAGAAGACCTTGAAGCGATCCTCGGTTCCGGCCGGCTGTGACCCGTCGGTCACGGGCAACACGCGGGCCAGGGCGCTTGTCGTCGACGGGCGTAAGGCAAGGCCAGTGACCGCTATACCCATCACAAAGCTGCACATGAGCAGGCTGCTCAGCACCAGAAGCACGATCCCGATCTTCGCTGCGCGCATGGCTATACCTCGTTGGCAAACGCTTTCCAGAAGCAGTCTCTCAATTATGACCGCATTCTGCGCGGCGGCCAAACAGCCGCCCTCGGCCTGCGGCCGGTCCTATCCTTTGAGGTAATGGGGAGATGGGTTCTAACGCCGGATGGCGCGGGGATGAGGAAACTCTAATCACCAAGGTGGCTTACGACCCAGAAAGGTACACCTGGCAGTCAGGGCGACAAGGCCACCATCACCAGAAACCAGGGACTGTTTCGTCACTATCTCGCCTGACAACGGTAGCCACTTGGACTGCTAGAATTTCAGCAGGTGGTGCTGAATCTCGAAGCCGGCCGTCTCGCGGCGGAAGGCGGCGTACTCCGACGTATGCACCGCCAGGTACACGGCGGCCAGCTCGCGCCCCAGGGCGTTCATCATGATAGGGTCGGCGCGCAGGGCCAGCATCGCCTCCATCTGGTTTGTCGGCAGCAGCCGGATGCCCCGTGTCTCGCGCTCCTCGTTGGACAGCGTCGCCGGGTCCACCTGGACCGGTTCGCCGGGGTCCATCTCCTTGTCAACGCCGTCGATGCCGGCCGCGATCAGCCCGGCCAGGGCCAGATATGGGTTGCAACTGGGATCGACGGGACGTAGCTCTAGATTGACGGTGTGGCCGTCGGCCCCCCACAGCCCCGACGCCACGCGCACGGCGGCCTCGCGGTTGTCTGGTCCCCAGGCGGTGAAGGCGGAGGTCCAGCTACGCGGCTGGTGCAGGCGGCGGTAGGAGTTGTAGGTCGGGCAGGTGAGGGCGGTCAGCGCGGGCAAATGGGCCAGCGCGCCGGCCACGAAGGCGCGGGCCAGCGGCGTCAGGCCATATAGGGCCTCGGGGTCGTAGAGGCGGTTGCGGCTGAAGCCCGGATCCCACAGGCTGAAGTGGATGTGCGCCCCGTTGCCTGGCTGGTCGGAGATAGGCTTGGGAGCGAAGGAGGCATGGACGCCGTGCTTGTTGGCGACGCCGCGCACCGTCTCGCGGAAGATCACTTGATTGTCGGCGGCACGCATGGCGGCGGTGTGGCGGATGGTCAGCTCCTGCTGGCCCGGCCCCGCCTCCGGATGATAGTGCTCGACAGTCAGCCCCTGCATCTCCAGGGTCGCGCCCAGGTCGTCGATGAAGCCCGCCGCGCTGGTCATGCCCACCGCGCTGTAGGTGGGCGAATAGTCGAAGGGCACATACTGGCCTTCCGGAGTACGGTTCATCAGGGTGAACTCGTTTTCGAAGGCAGCCTGCACGCCCAGGCCGCGCGTCGCGGCGCGATCGATGTGGTAGCGCAGCAGAGACCGCGGGTCGAGGGCCCAGGGTGCGCCGTCGCTGTCGAGGAGATCGCAGGTCAGGGCGGCCTGGTGGGGAACGTAAGGCAGCGGGTGAAAGGTGGATGTGTCGGGAACCAGGCGCATCTCGCCGACCGGGCCGAGGTTCTCGACGGGCTGAAGCTGGTCGAGGATGTTCAGACCTTGTAGGGCGATGGGCAGGCCCACCCCGTTACGTAGCCGGTCGCCGAGGATGTCAATGTGGACGACCTTGCCGCGAATGATGCCTGCCGTGTCACAGTACAAGAATCGGATAAAGCGCGCGCCATGCTCCCTCGCCCGCTGCACCACCTCGTCGCGTGTCATGCGTTGCCTCCTGGCTAGTGAGGACGATTATACCACAGGGTGCTATAATCCCCGCATCCGGGTGGCATGTCGACACGACCCAGGAGGCCTTCCGTGACTCGCGACTTCCGCTTCCACGCGCCCACCGCCATTTTCTTCGGCGTCGGTCAGGCCCAGAAAGTAGCTGACCACGCCCGGCGTTTCGGCATGCGCCACGTCTTCCTGGTCACCGACCCCGGCCTGCTGGCGACGGGCATACCCGACGACATCCGCGGCCACCTGGCCGACGCCGGACTGGCCGTCACCCTGTACAGCGACGTCGATCTGGACCCCGACGCCGGTAGCATTCGTCGCGGCGCGGCCGCCCTGCGCGCCAGTGCCGCCGACGGCCTGGTGGCCGTGGGTGGCGGTTCGGCGATGGACAGCGCCAAGGCCTTCGCCGTATTGGCCGCCGACGACAGCGACGACATCCTGGCCTACGCCATCCCCAACGCGACCCGCGCCGTGCCGCCCATCGCTCCCCTCATCTGCCTGCCCACCACGTCGGGCACTGGCTCGGAGGTCACGCCTGTGGCGGTCGTGACAGACCCCGACCTCCGCATCAAGAAGTCCCTATCGGACGCCGCCATCGCGCCCCGCGTCGCCCTGATCGACCCGCTCCTCACACTGTCCATGCCGCCACGCCTGACCGCCTCGACGGGCATGGACGCTCTGGCCCACGCCCTTGAGGCCATGACGACGGTCTTCGCCAATCCGCTGGCCGACGCCCTGGCGGTGAGCGCGCTGGACCTGGTGGGCCGCTATCTGGTGCGGGCCGTCGAGAACGGTGGCGACCTGGAAGCGCGCAGCGGCATGAGCCAGGCCGCGCTGTTGGCGGGGCTGGCCTTTCCGAGCGGCCTGCTGCATCTGGGCCACGCGGCAGGCCACGCATTGGGCACGCGCTACCACCTGCCTCACGGCCTGGCCTGCACGGTCAGCCTCGGCCCGGCCCTGGACTTCATCCGCCCGGCTGTCGAGCCGCAGCTGGCGAAGGCCGGGCGCGCGCTGGCCCCGGCCTGTCAATACCTAGCTGTGGCCGATAACGATGCGCCGGCGATGGTGGCTGCCCTCTACGAGCGGCTGGGGCTACCGGGCCTGGGCGCAGCAGCCGGTGTCGGTCCCGCCGACCTGCCCGACCTCGCTGATTGGATCATGCGCGAGGAGCGTCTCATCGTGCGCAGCCCCATCAAGCCAGGCCGCGAGGACTGGGTGCGCATTCTGGAAGCGAGCCTGTAGGGGGAGGACCAAAGACGAAGGACCAAGGACCAATAAGCTATTCCCTTGGTCCTTGGTCCTTCGTCCTTGGTCGCGCCGCGAAGCGCGCCTCTACTCCACAATCCACTTCAGCGTGGGCGGCTCCCACGCGACGATTTCGCCGGGCTGGAACCACAGGGCGATCTCGGTAGCGGCGGTTTCGGGGCCGTCTGAGGCGTGGACCAGGTTGCGGCCGACCATGACGGCCAGGTCGCCGCGGATGGTGCCGGGAGCAGCCTCGTGGGGGCGGGTCGCGCCGACGGTCTGGCGCACGAGGGCGATGGCGTTAGGCCCCTCGAAGACGCAGGCGACGACCGGCCCTGAGGTAATGTACTCGATGAGGCCATCATAGAAGCCCTTGCCCTTGTGGACGGCGTAGTGCTCCTCGGCCAGCCCCTGGCTGACCTGCATGAACTTCATGGCAACAAGCGTCAGGCCGCGCCGCTCCAGGCGGCCGAGAATCTCGCTAATCAGGCCGCGCTGCACGCCGTCGGGCTTGATCATGACGAAGGTGCGTTCCATGGGTGAGGTAATCCTTTCATCAGTGTGGATGCTCGCGGTAAAGGACCAAGGACAAACGGCCAACGGCCAAGAAGGTAGTCATTTGGTCCTTCGTCTTTCGTCCCCGGTCCTCTCTACTTCTTCTTCAAATAACTCCCCAACAGCTTCTTTGCGCCGCCCTTGAAGATGACGTCCACCTCCTC
>CAZJJF010000224.1:0-6864 GCA_964546245.1 uncultured Anaerolineales bacterium | reverse complement strand
GTCTTGGAGACTGTATGCCTTCCTATCGCATTCGCCTGGCCCTGGTGGGCCTGGCCCTACTGGTCGGCGCGCTGGCGCTGGTCGCCCTCGCCGATACCCCGGCGTCCCACGCCGACGAGCCACCGCCGACGGCAACGGCCTCCCTGTACAGCCTGTTGTACCTGCCCCTGGTGGACGGCGGTGTTGGCTGGCCCTTCCCGACCGACGTTCCGCCCACGGCGACCTTTACCCCGACGGCCACCAGCACGCGACGGCCGACCATCACGGCGACCGTCAACCCCGGCCCGTCGGCGACCAGCGGCCCATCGGCCACACCGACGGCGACGCGCACCCCGACGCGCACGCCCACGGCGAGCGCAACCCTGCCGCCGGGCGTGACGCCCACCGCCACGTGGGTTGGCCTGCCGACCGAGACCCCCTGGCCGACGGATACACCGGAGCCGACAGCGACGCCTACCAGCCGGGTCATCGTCGTCAACTCGACCACGACGCTGGGGCAGCGCGGCTCGCAACCCATTGTCACAGTGGTAGGCGAGATTCGGAACGCGACCGCCAGCAGCGTGACCAACGTGGTTGTGGTGGTCGCCCTGCTGGACGACCGACTGGTGACGGTGAAGACGGTGGCGGCCGAGGTATACGCGGGGGTGCTTGGCCCTGGTCAGACCGCGCCCTTCAAGGCGGTGACGGAGCGGCCGGCCGATTGCCCGGCCGAGTATTGCACGACGCGCGTCACGGCCGACGCCTGGCAGTGGACCACGGCGACGCCGCAACCCACCCTGGCGCCGCCGACGAACACCTACCAGGCGAGCGGTGCGTCGGCCGCGCTCCTGGGCCGCGCCGTCAACACGAGCGGGGGGCCGATCGACGCGCTGCGCGTGGTGGCTGTGTTCCGCAACCCGCAGGGGGCAGTGGCTGACATCTTCGAGAGCGGTTTCGGCGTGGATTCACCGTATGACATCGTTGTCGGGCCAGAGGCATGGACGCCCTACCGGATCGGTCTGCCGACCGACTATGGCGGCAGCGCACCCCAGTTCACCCTGGTCTACGCGGTGTCTTCGTCCCCCGCGCCCCAGCCCCTGCCCACGAGCGCCATCAACGAGCAGCATGGGGCGACTCACCTCGACATCTGGGGCCAGGTGACGAACTCCACGGGGGGCGCGATTCGCGAGTTAGAGGTTATCGCTTCGTTCTACGACGCCGCTGATCGGGTCGTGAATGTCGATTGGGCGTGGGCCAGCCAGAACGCCGATCGCATCATGAATCCTGGCGTGATGGCCCCCTTCCAGACGACGCTGGACGGGACTAATGCCAACGCCTGGACGCGCTACGAGCTACAGACGGCGTACCGCGTTGCGCCTCAGCCGCTACCGGGGGGTGTGACGCTCCAGACCCCAACGTTCGTTGTGGACCCCGGCGGCCTATTCATCACGCTGCGGGGACGAGCAGTCAACGGCAGCGATGTGCCCTTGCGGCAGCCGCGCCTGGTGGTGACGTTCCTCAAGGCCGGTAAGGTCCAGTACGCCCTCTCGGCGCGCCTGACCGTCGCCGAGGGCCTGGCGCCCGGCGCGAGCGTCGACTACGCGGTGAACGAGGCGCTGCCGTCGGGCGTCGCCCTGACGCTGAGCGGGGCGCAGGCGGAGTGGGCGGTGGATTTTGTGCCGTGATGCGCGTGCGTGAAACGTGAAGCGTGAAACGTGAAACGTGACTTACTTTCAACGGTTTCACGTTTCACGTTTCACGCTCCACGCTCTCTTCCAGGGCGGCCTCTGCTACCTGGGCGGCGCGCTCCCAGGTGAAGGTGGCAGCGCGGGCCAGGCCGCGCGCGCGGAGGCTGGCGCGCAGCGCACTGTCATCCAGCAGACGGGTGAAGGCATCCGCCCAGGCATCGGGGACGCGGGGGGGCAGCAGCCGCCCGGCGTCCCCGACCACTTCCGGCAGGCAGGAGGTGTTCGCCGCCAGGGTCGGCGCGCCGCAGGCCATCGCCTCGGTCAGGGGCATGCCGAAGCCCTCGTGCAGGCTCGGCAGGGCCAGGGCGACGGACTGACGCATCAGCGCGGGCAGATCGTCGCCCGGCACGTGGCCGAGGAAGCGCACGCGGGCGGTCAGGCCCAGGCGCGTCACCTGGTCACGCAGGCGATCCGCCTCGCCGCGCCACCCCGCGCCCCCCGCCAACGCCAGGGTGACGTCGCCGCGTGGCAGGCGGGCGAGGGCGTCGATGAGCACGCCGACGTTCTTGCGCGGCTGGAGCGTTCCGACGTAGAGGACATAGGCGTCCGACAGGCCGTAGGCGGCGCGCAGCCGCGCGGCCTCGCCAGGGGCCGCGACGGGGGTGAACTGAGCGTCCACGGCCGGGTAGGCGACGTGAATGCGGTCCAGGGGCACGCGGTAGAGCTGGTGGATGTCCTGGCGGGTGGCCTCCGAGTCGGCGAGGAGGCGGGCGGCGCGGCGGGCAGCCCAACGGGTGCTCAGGTCGAGGTAGATGAGCTGGCGGACCGGGTAGGCTTCGGGATAGTAGCGGAAGCCGACATCGTGGACTGTGACGACGCTGGCCGCGGGGTGTGTGGCGGGCAGGACGTGGGCAGGGATGAGCAGCGCGCCGGGCGGTTGTCGCCGTAGCTCGGCCGACAGCCGGGTGTGGGTCCACAGGCGGCGCGCAGGCATGACGCGGCGCTCAGCGTCCACATCGGCCAGTTCCGCCGGTGGTGACTGGCGGAAGTAGAGACGATAGCGATGTCGACCGCGCTCAACAAGGGCGCGGATGAGGCCGACTGAGTAGTTCTCCGTCCCCGTGCGCGGTGGGGGCGTGGCGCGGCTGGCGTCAATCCCGACGAGCATGCGATTAGCGGCGGCGTAGCGCGCTGAGCAGGAAGCCGATGCCACCGAGGATGAGCAGGGTTGGCACGACGTAGGGCAGGACAGTCGCCGCGAAGGCGGGGCCGAACAGGCCGAAGGTGAACAGGTAGCCGACCACACCGATGAGGGTGGCGATGGCGCCGAGGATGATGAGGCCCCAGTCGCGCCTGCCACCGGCCAGGAAGCTGATCAGGAAGCCGAGGCCGACGATGAGGGGGAAGGTGGGCCAGAGCCGCGCCATCTCGGTCCAACTGACCGTGCCCGTGGAGAAAAGGAAGAAGAATAAGCCGAGGAGCAAGGCCCACACGCCCACCATGATCTCGCCTTCGGCGTTGGCGCGGTTGCGGCGGGTCGCAATGCCCAGCGCCAGTATGGCGGCGCCGAACAGGGTCGGGAAGATGGGCCAGATACGGCCGAGGTCGATGGTGACGATGCCGAGGTTTTCCAGCAGGAACCACACGCCGAGGGCAATGAGAACCAGGCCGGTGATAATGGCGGTCCAGCGGCGCGTGTTGGGGGTAGCCGGTGGGGAGATGGGTTTGTCCATAGGTGTCCACCTTGTGAAGACACACCGAATGTTGGTAGGGGCGGCCCTCTGTGGCCGCCCTCGTGCTTGGCGGCGACGGGGTATTGTGGCCCTTTCCCACTGTCCTGTCTAGTTCTGGCGGCGGGCGAGCAGGGCGGCCAGGGCCGGGTCATCGGCGAGGGCGCCGGCCCGCAGGATACGCGGCGGGTCGGCGGTGCAGTCGATGACCGACGAGGCGACGCCCAGCGGCGATGGGCCGCCATCGAGGACCAGCGCCACCTGGTGGGCCAGAGCGGTGGCGGCCTCAGCGGCGCTGGTCGCGGGAGGTTCGCCGGATAGATTGGCGCTGGTGGCGGCCAGGGGCGCGCCGAGGGCGCGGGCCAGCGCGCGCGGTATCGGGTGGTCGGGCACACGCACAGCCACCGTCGCGCCGCCTGCCGTCAGCGAGGGCGGCAGACCGGGCCGCGCTCGCACTACCAGGGTCAGCCCGCCGGGCCAGTAACGCGCCATCAGCTCGCGAGCCAGCGGAGAAATAGCCACGCCTACTATCTCTACGTCCAACGCATCGGAAAGTAGCAGCGGGATGGCCTTATCGCGCTCGCGGAGCTTGGCATCAAACAGGCGGCTGACGGCGGTCTCGCGCAGGCCGTGGGCGCCGACGCCATAGACGGTGTCGGTGGGAAAGACGACAACCTCACCCGCCTGGAGGAGTTGCACTGCCTCAGCCAGCGCGGTGGGGTCGGCGGCGGGCAAGATGGGCGCGAAGCGAATGCGGGTCATAGGCGGTTCAGCACGTAGCGTTCCAGGGCGGCGGCGACACCGTCGTCGTCGACCGACGGCGCTACCCAATCGGCGATGGCTTGCAGGCTGGGCGGACTACCGCCCATGGCCACGCCGACGCCCGCCCACTCGATCATGCTGCGGTCGTTGTCATTGTCGCCAACGGCCATAATGCGCTCGCGGGGGATGCCCAGGCGCTGGGCGAGCCAGGCGAGGGCCGTGCCCTTGGAGACGCCACGCGGGTTGCCCTCGACGAACAGGCGATGGGAGCGAACGATGTCAAGATGGCCGTCGAAGCGCGCCTTCCAGCGCGCCTCGATGACGTCCGTCTCCGGCGGCTCGGCGATGATGATGAACTTGGTCGCGCCACCGTCGAGCGAGGCGGTCAGGTCAGGCACGACTCGAATAGGCAGCCCGAACCAGCGCTGGTAGAAGTCGTTGGGCCAGCGCAGGTCGCGGACGTAGACAACATCGTTCACATACAGGTTGAAATCGAGATTCTCGGCAATAGCCTGCTGGATGGCAAGGCGGGCGTCGGCGTCGGGCATAGCGGCGCGGTGCAGCACTGCGCCGGTGACCGGATCACCGATGACACCCCCCTGGTAGCCGATGAGGGGTGTGGTCAGGCCGAGGGCGGTGGCGAAGGGGCGCGCGCTGGTGAAGGCGCGACCGGTGGCCAGGGTGACACGCACACCCTGGGCCTGGGCGGCGGCGATGGCGGCGGCGGCGCGCTCGCTGTAGTGCAGAGTCTCGGTGAGCAGGGTTCCATCGAGGTCGAGGGCGACCAGGTCAATTGGTGTCACGCAGTTGTATCTCCACCAGGCGGTCGTGGCCTGCCAGGTCAGGTGTCACCGTGACGCGGACGGGGCCGAGGGCAGCGGCCAGCTGGCTTACGGCCTCGCCCTGGTCTGCGCCAATCTCCAGCAGCACGACGCCGCCAGCGGCGACGCGGCCGGGGACCTGGGCGAACAGGCGGCGGAATGCGACCAGTCCGTCGGGGCCACCGTCCAGGGCCAGGCGCGGCTCGGCGCGCACCTCCGGGCTCAGGCTGTCAAGCACGACGCCAGGGATGTAGGGCAGATTGGCGAGGATCAGGTCCACCGGCCCTACCAGCGGGGTCAGTAGATCGCCCTCGAGCAGGGGCAGTCGGTCGGCGACGTGATGGCGGCGGGCGTTGGCGGCGGCAACGGCCAGAGCGTCGGCCGAGATGTCGATGCCGGTCACGGCCAGGCCGGGCAAGGTGTGGGCGAGGCTGATGGCTACTGCCCCGCTACCAACGCCGACCTCGACGGTGCGCGGCCACGCATGGTGGCGGGCGCGCCAGGCGCGGGCCACGGCGAGGGCGCGCTCGACGAGCTGCTCGGTCTCGGGGCGGGGAACGAGGACAGCCTGGGTCACGCAGAAGTCAAGGCCGTAGAACTCGCGGCGGCCGGTGAGGTAGGCGACCGGCTGACGCTCTTCGCGGGCGGCGACCAGGTCGGCGAAGGCGGCGGCCTGCGTGGGAGATAGAGTCGCGTCGGGGTGAGCGAGGAGCCAGGCGCGATTCATGCCGAGGACGGAGCAGAGCAGCACCTGGGCGTCGAGACGGGCGGTGTCAATGCCCACGGCCTCAAAGCGGGCAGCGGCGACGGCGACGGCGTGGCGGGCAGTCTGATGCGACATGAACAAAGGGAAGGGGCTAGAGAGAATAAAGAGGGTGGCCAGACAGCAAGAAGGTCATCGGGTCCGCCATGCTACTCATTCGGTCCTTTCCTGGTCTACGTCGGCGGGGGCCGCGGGCCACAGCATGTCAACGAGGAGGGGTAGGTGGTCAGAGCCAGCGTCACCGCCGATGCGCGCCTCAAGGGGCGTAAGGTGGGTTGAGTGCCAGATGTAGTCGAGACGCAGGACAGGGCGGAGGCGGACGCGGCCGCGGCGCGTCGGGAAGGTGAAGCCTTGCGCACCCACCTGGCGGAAGGCATCGATCAGCCCGGCATTGATCAGCTGCGCGTAGGCGTAGTTGTTCTCACGCATGTTGAAGTCACCCAGCAGAATGGTTGGCTCACCGCTGGATGCGATCTGGACCAGGTGCGCGAACTGCTTGCCGCCGTGCTCGGTATGGATGATACCCTGGCGGAGGTGGACGCGAGGCGGCGGGGGGTGGGCGACGATAACCCTAAGCTCGCTGCTGTCGATACTCAGGCTCGTGACCAGGTCGGGGCGGCGCGGGTGAATCTCGATCTGCTCGGCGTGGGCGACAGGGAACTTGCTCAAGAGGCCCTTGCCGGGGATGCCGGCCGGCCACAGGACCTGGTGTGGATACACGTCCGCGATACTGTCGCCCAGGGCGTCCGCCTGGGCATGGCTCAGCTCCTGTAGGCCGATGACGTCGGCCTGGGAGGCGCGGAGCGCGTCGGCCAGCGCCTGGGGGCGGGCCAGGCCGTTGCCGACATTGTAGGTCATGATGGTGAAAGCGCGGGACGTGGCGAGAGGCATGGCGAACCTACTTCACCCAGCTACGCACCAACCGCTTGCAGGCGACTGGCCTGCTCGTCGACGGCCAGGGCATCGATGAACTCATCCAGGTTGCCGGCCATGAAGCCTTCCAGGTTATAGCTGGTCAGGTTGATGCGATGGTCGGTGACGCGGCTCTGGGGGAAGTTGTAGGTGCGAATCTTCTCGGCGCGCTCACCCATGCCGACCTGGGCGCGACGGGCTTCGGATGC
>CAZJJF010000223.1:0-6880 GCA_964546245.1 uncultured Anaerolineales bacterium | reverse complement strand
GGACGCGCGAGATGTTGGAGGCAAAGGTCGCCACAATCACGCGGCCCGGCGCAGCGGCGAACAGGCGCTCGAAGGTATCCGTCACCACGCGCTCAGACGGTGTGTGGCCGGGTCGCTCGGCGTTGGTGCTGTCGGATAGCAGAGCCAGCACGCCACGCTGCCCCACCTCGGCCAGCTTTTGCACGTCGGTGCGACGGCCGGAGATAGGGGTGTAGTCGAACTTATACTCGCCGGTGTGGAGAATCAGGCCGGCGGGTGTGGTCACGGCGTAGGCGACCGCATCCGGAATAGAGTGACTGACGGGGATGGCCTCGACCTGGAAGGGGTCGAGGGTCAGACGCGCATCCTGGCTGATGGTCCGAAGGTCGGCGGGCAGGAGCTTGTGCTCCTTGAGCTTCACCTCGATGAGGCCGCGCGTCAGGGGTGTGGCATAGATGGGTGGGCGCATCTCACGCAGCAGGTAAGGGATGGCCCCAATGTGGTCCTCGTGGCCGTGGGTCACAAGCAGGGCGACGATGTCGTCCTGCCGTTGGCGCAGGTAGCTGAAGTCGGGGATAATCAGGTCGATGCCAAGCATGTCACGCTCGGGGAAGCCCATGCCGCAGTCGATGACGAGGATACGACCCGCGTACTCCACCACGGTCATGTTGCGCCCAACTTCGCCCATGCCGCCCAGGGGAATGATTCGCAGCTTTTCGGGCATGATAGAACCTCGAATCTTATTCTTTGCGCAAGACGACGGCGCTCTCGCGCAGGTACACGCGGTCGCCGCCCCAGCGCGCTAGCTGTTGCGAACTGGTATTCATCGGCCGGGCAATGTAGATGCCCTCGATACGCAGGCCGACCTGCTGGCCGATGCGGGCCAGAATCACGTCGGTGGGAATGGGCACACCGCCATAGGCTGAGTTCGCCACGACGCAGACCGCGCACGCGCCGCGCCTCAACGCCCGCGCCTGCTCGCGCAGGACAAGGTACATGTCGTCGAAGTAGGCCCGAATCATGGCCGGGATGCGGGCGTTCCACAATTGCCGCCCATCGATGATGTCGACCAGGGCCGCCAGGGGCGCGTAGTCCACCAGCCCCGATGCCTGAATGGGGGTACTGACGTGGGAGCGCAGCGCCGCGCCGCGCAGGCGGCGAAACTCACCGTGATTCTGCACGAAATCGAGCAGCCACATCTCCAGCTTGTACACCTCAGCGTAATCGAAGGAGTTGAGATAGGGCGGCGAGTAGACGGCCAGGTCCACGCTGTTGTCGGCGACGGTGGCCAGGCGGCGGGCGTCGCCCTGCTCGATGCGCACCTGAGCCAGCGCCGCATAGGCCCGCAGCGCCGGGTCTATCGTCCGCAGGTCGTGAAGCATCCGTCCCCATTGGTAGGCCAGCGCCTCGCGCACGGGCGCAGGGGTCACAGGGCGGCGCAGCACCTTCAACCCTTTGCCGTCCTTGCGGGCAATACTAACCCGTTCGACCACCGCCGCTAACCCCACCTGGAAGAACTGGCGCGTCAGCGGGTCGTCCAGGCGGTTGATGCGTTCCTTCATCACCAACAGATCCGCCAGGGCCTCGGGGGCGAACAGGCGGTGAAAGGACGACAGGGCGGGCGCGTCGATGCCCGGTCGGCCGCCAGCCGCGAGCAGGTCTGGCAGATGGCGGGCGATGGCGTCAGGGTTGTAGTGGAGCCAGGCCAGCTTGGCCCGCCCCAGGAAGGCAAAGAAGGGGTTGTATTCGATACCGAGAGCATCGACGCCTGTCATCTGGCACGTCAGCGCGGTCGTGCCGGAGCCGGAGAAGGGGTCGAGAACCAGCGGTCCCCGTGCCGCATCCCGACGGCCCCGCGCGCGCGCGCTGCGATAGGTGGGATGCGCGGGCCAATCGGGGAATAGGAAGCGCTGAAAGGCCCAGTGAACGACGCCGGGGGCGTAGCCTTCCTTGAAGTAGTACCAGCCGTGGATGGGATGCTCGGCGTTGGTGCCAAAATTGACGATGCGCTTCAAGCGTGGGACGTTGTCGTAGTCGTAGGGGATACCGTCGTCGATCTCCTGGTAGAGCGGCGCGAGGGTTTCGGCGAGGGACAGAGAGGCGGCCATCGGCTACTGGCAGCGCAGGGGCTAACGGCCCCGCGTCAGCCTTAGAACAGGGACAACTGACTGGGCGGCGGCTCGTTGGCGGTGGCCTGCTCCCTGGCCCGCTCCTCCGCCAGCACGGCCATCAGGCGCGGCAGCTTGCTGAAATCCTCGATCATGGCGTCCTTGAGGTCGGGATTGTGGAGCGCGGCGGCCGGGTGGTACATAGTGACAACGACGCGGCCTTTGGCGCGACGGGCGCGGCCATGCACCTGGGTGATCTTCAGGCCGGGGCCGCAGAACCAGCCCATACTATGCCGCCCCAGGGTGATGACAACCTCTGGGTCGATGAGCGCCAACTGGCGTTCCAGGTACACCTGGCAGGCGGCAATCTCGTCTGGCTGCGGGTCGCGGTTATTGGGCGGTCGGTGCTTGACGATGTTGGTGATGTACACGTCCTCCCGCTTGAGGCCAGCCATGCCCAATAGCTCGTTCAGCCACTGGCCCGACGGCCCCACGAAGGGCCGCCCCTGCTGATCCTCGCGCTGACCCGGCGCCTCGCCGACGAGCATGATTTTTGCGTCGAGAGGGCCTTCGCCTGGCACGCCATGCGTCGCCCCCTGGTACAAGGGACAGCGCGTGCAGGCCCGCACCTCGGCGTTGAGCTGGTCCATCTCAGCGGCGCGGTCCATGCCACCTCCCCTGGTGTTGAGACGATACTACACCATCGCCCGAAGCCCGTCAAGGGATGATTCGACCTTGACCAAAGACCGAGTCTACCCCTCTTCCTCGTCGCGGCGCGGTGGCTTGTCCGACCCGCCACGGCCACCCTGCGGCGGGCGCTCGCTGCCAGAGGCGGAGCGATTGTCCTGGCGGTAGGGCGGCCGCGAGCCGCCCCCAGCGCCGCTGCGCGGTCGGTCGCTGCCGTAGGAGCGACTTCCCCCCTGACCGCTACGGGGCCGGTCGCCGCCGTAGGAACGACTTCCCCCCTGGCCGCTCCGTGGTCGGCCCCCGCCCGGCGGGCGCGCCTCCAGGTCGTCGTCAGTGCGCATATGTACGTCTGGCCCTGGGCGGCGCTTCTCCGGCGGGCGATCTTTGGGGCGATGGCCGCCCCACGACAGCGGTTCCATCCCAGGCTCCCTATCTGCCTCCTGGTCCTCTGCCACCGCGTCGCCGACGGCCGCCTCGGGCACGATCCACACACCCGTGGCACGGGCCACCAGACGCGGCGGCTCGACAAGCACGCCGGCCAGGGGCGATTCCACGCTGCGTGCGCCGCGCACGGCCACATGGGCTACCATCTGGATCGTCAGCGCCTTGCGCGCCACGTCGATGACCCGTCCCCGCACTTCAAGGTAGTCGCCGATGCGCACCGGCGCGACGAACTCCACAGTCTGGTAGGTTCGCAGCAGGCCCTCATCGCGTCGGTAGGCGATCGCCAGGTTGGCCGCCGCATCGTTGAACAACTCCATCAGGCGGGCCGGGTCGACTTGCCCGCTTTCGGTACGGGCATCGCGCGCGCCGAGGCGCACGCGGATGAGCGGCTCCTGGGCCATACATCCTCCCCCTCGGTCGAGATGGTTAATCGTAGCATGGAGCGGCGCGCCGACGCAAACGGGCTGCTATTTGGCACATGCCGCGCCGGTCTCTATAATAGGCACACGGCACGCCCAGGTGACACGTATGGATGATACACTCGCTACGCCACATACTCAATCGCGCCGCGCCGCGTATTGGGGCCTCGGCGCGGCGATCCTCGGCTTAGCTCTGCTGCTTCTCATTGCCCGCCTCGGCTGGCGCGGTTATCAAGATGGTCTGGCGATTCGCGAACAGCGCGAGCGCGAGGCCGCCGCGCTGTTCGTCGCCCGCGCCGACGCCCTGATGGGGGCGGGCGAACTAGAACTGGCCGAGCAGGACCTGGTCGCTGCCCTACGCCTCGCCCCCGACTATCCCGCCGCCGAGGAACGTTTGGGCGATGTCCACCGCCAGTTGGCCGAAGCGGGCATCACCACCACCCTACCCGAGGGGGTGCATCTCCCGCCGGCGGCTGCCGGTCCCTCCCCCTTCGACATCCTCAACGACGCCCGACGCGCCGTCAGCGTCGGGGCCTGGGGCGATGCCCTCGACCTGCTCAGTAAGCTGCGCAAGCTCGACCCGGCCTTCGAGAAGGATGCCGTGAGCGCGCTGGTCGCCCAGGCGGCTATGACCGACGCTCTGCAACAGATCGACAGTGGCGACATCCAGACCGCCATTCAGCGGTTCGAGACTGTTCTTGTCGAGACCCCCGACAACGCCGAAGCCGCGGAGCAACTCGACCTCGCCCGCCAGTATGCTGATGCCATCAGCCGCTGGGACAAGGATTGGAGCTACACGACGGCCCGGCTCGATGCCCTGTTCGAACGTGTACCCAACTACCGAGACGTGACGACCCGCCTCACCGAAGCTTATGTTGTCCAGGGCGACCTGCTCATGGACCAGGGCCGTCCCTGCCAGGCCGAGGATGTCTTCGCCCGCGCCGCCATTATCGGCGACATGGCCGAGATACGGTCGCGGCAGGCGGCCGCCCGCCAGGCCTGCCAGACCGGGCCGGCGGCGGTGCGCCAGCCGCCCACCCTGGCCCCGCGCGTCGTGGAGACCCGCGACACGCCTGACTCGCCCCCCCAGATCATCGGCCAGATCGCCGACCGCGAGGGCAAGCCCCTCGGCGGCTTCGTCGTCACGGCCATCGGGCGGAACGCGAGCCGCCAGACGCTGTCCGACCCCAGCGGCGTCTTCACCTTCCCCGATATTCCGGCCGGCGTCTACTCGCTGGACGTGCCTGAGGGCGTCGGCTCCGCCCTCGGCATCACCGCCGCCCCCGGCAGGCTCGTCGTCGTCGAGTTTAGGGGGAGGTAGAGGGACTAATCCCCCACACCCCCAGCGCCGCGTCGTGCAGGCGGCCGTTGCTAGCCAGGATGCCGCCGCTGTCGAGACGCCACGGCTCGCCGCGCAGCCCCGTCACCCGTCCCCCCGCCTCCCGAATCATCAACGCTGCCGCCGCCGTATCCCACGGTTGCAAGTGGACATTGAAGTAAAGGTCGAAACAGCCCAGCGCCACGTAGGCCAGGGACAGCGCCGCCGCGCCCGGCGAGCGAATCGTCATCACCTGCTCCCCCAACGGCGCGAGGCGGCGCAGGCTGTCGACGCGCAGGTCCTGCGGACTGGCCCACTCGATACCCACGATGGCATCGATGAGCCGGTCGCGCCCGCTGACCTGTATCGAGACCCCATTGAGCGTCGCCCCCTGCCCCTTGACTGCCGCATACATCTCGTCGCGCAGCGGGTCGTACACCACGCCTACCAGGGACTCGCCGCCGCGCGTCAGGGCAATCGACGTGCAGAACAGCGGCACGCCGTGGCTGTAGTTGGTCGTCCCGTCGATGGGGTCAATGACCCACGTGAGGTCGCTCGCCCCGCCCGGTGTGGCGTCCTTCTCCTCGGCCAGGAAGGCGTGGTCGGGAAAGGCCGCGCCGATGATGCCCTTCACGGCGGCCTGCGCCGCGTAGTCGGCCTCAGTGACGACATCGCGCAATCCCTTGCTGCTGACCGTCACCCGGCCGCGCGCCGCCACGGCCACGCGACCGGCCGCCCGCGCCGCCTCCTCCGCCACCCGCCGCCAGCGCGGGTCGATGCTGTCACTGGACATGGAAACTCCTCGGCTCCCCGTTCTGCGAGGTCGGCGGGCAACCCCGCCCCTACATCGAGCCGTCGGGCAGGGGCAGGGTCTTTCTGCTCGCGGTCGCGCCAGGTCTCGTCAGATCGCCCCGATCTGCGCCAGCCAGAAGCGCACGGTTGCCAGGTAGGCAGCGGATTCCTCCATGAAGGGGAAGTGGCCGCTGTGTTGGAATACGACCAGCTCGGCGTTGGGTAGAGCGTCGGTCAGGCGGCGCATCTGCTCGACGGGCGTGATCCAGTCGTCGCTCCCCGCCAGCGCCAGGGTTGGCGCGCTGATCAGGGGCAGCTGGTCGAGGGTGTTGAACACCGGCAGCAGGTTCATATTGACGTGATTCCAGGCCTCGGCGCTGTACACGGTTGCCGCGTCTATCTGCTCGCCTAGCTCAGGCTGATAATCGTGGAAGTAGAGGGGCGACAGCCGCCGCCAGACCCCTCGAAAATCCTCGTCGTCGCTCATAGGTCGACCGAACGCCTCGCCCAGCGCTGCCAGTTGCTCCGGGCCGCCGCGCGCTGCCGCGTTGGCCTGAATGGTTGGCATGTAGTCTATGATCGCCACGGTATTGCTGAGAATCAGCCCATCCAGATGGTCGCCATACTTGAGGGCGTACTCCTGCGCCAGAAAGCCGCCATAGGAGTGTCCGAACAACAGCATGCGATCCAGGCCGAGATGCTGGCGCAGCGCGTCCGCGTCGTCTGCCCATGTGGCATGGCTGACCGCGCTGATGTCGGTGGTGCGGCTGGAACGACCATTGTCGCGGTGATCGTAATAGATCAGCTCGACATCGTCGGCCAGCGGGTCCAGATAGGGCCGAAAGTAGGTATGATCCAGCCCCAATCCGCCGTGCATGACAAGCATGGGGCGGCCCTGGCCGACACGCTCATAGTAGATCTCGGCGCCATTGACATTCGCGAGCATGGGGTGACCTCCGTAATGTTGGGATGGGACAGCGGGTCGGTCTATTTCAATGCCTCCGACGTTGACTTCACCATCATGTCGATGGCTTCCTCCGGCGTCGCCTTGTTTGTCATCACCGCCACCAGGCCGTCGGCGATGCCGCCCCGCGCCGCCTGCCAGCCGGGGACGGTCGGCTCCGACTTCGCAA
>CAZJJF010000222.1:0-6953 GCA_964546245.1 uncultured Anaerolineales bacterium | reverse complement strand
CGGCCCGCGCTGCGCCTGCTCCATGAGCTGCCCCACCGCCGCGTGATTCTGGTCCAACTCGCGGTGATAGCGTGCGCGGAACTCATCCCACTTCGCGGGGTCGTGGCCGAACCACTCGCGCAGCTCAGTGCTTGGCGCGATGTCCTTCAGCCACAGGTCGAGATGCGCCCTGGCCTTCGACACCCCGCGCGGCCACAGGCGGTCCACCAGCACGCGGAACCCGTCGTCCGGCGAAGGCGCTTCGTAGGCGCGTTTCAGTTGAACTTCCATGAGCGAATCCTCCTCTTAATCGGCCTTCAACTGGTAAATGCCCTGGCTGAACAGTCCCTAGCTCAGGCGATAGACGCGCGCCTCGTAGGGGCGCAGCGTGAGGTGATGAGCATCCTCGGCCGGGTCTACCGCGTAGTTGCTGATGAGCAGCGCCGCGTTGCCGTACTCAATGTCGGGGGGCAGCGCGAACTCCGGCGTACCCTGGCTGAAGTTGAGGATGACCAGCAGTCGGTCGTCTTCCAGCGTCCGGGTGAAGGCGTAGATTTCCGGATGGTCGTCGAGAAGCAGATCATAGATGCCGTACACCATCACTGGGTTCTCGCGGCGCAGCCGGATTAACGCCTGATAGTAGTAGAAGATAGAGTGCGGATCGGCCAGCGCCTGGCGGGCATTGATAGTCGTGTAGTTGGGGTTGACCTTGATCCACGGCGTCCCTGTGGTGAAACCTGCCTGCGCGCCATCGTCCCACTGGAATGGGGTTCGGGCGTTGTCGCGGCTCTTGGCGTGAATCACAGGCAGGAGAGCCTGCGGGTCCATGCCCTGCTCGTCGACCCGCTCGTGGTACATGTTGAGGGTCTCAATGTCGCGATAGTCGTCGATGGACTCGAACGCGACGTTGGTCATGCCAATCTCTTCACCCTGGTAGATGTAGGGCGTGCCTTGTAGCAGGTGGGTGAAGGTGGCGAGCAGCTTGGCCGCCTCGACGCGAAAGGGGCCGTCGTTGCCGAAGCGCGAGACCGCGCGCGGCTGGTCGTGGTTGGAGAGGTAGATGCTGTTCCAGCCGTGTCCCTCTAGCCCCTTCTGCCAGCGCGTCATCACCGCTTTCAGGTCCAGCAGGCTCCAACTGCGCACGCTCTGCCGCGCCGCCTCGCCGCCGTCGTCTGCATCCAGGCCCATGTGCTCGAACTGGAACACCATGCTCAGCGCGCCGCTGTTCTCGTTGGTGAGGGCGATGGCGTCCTGGGGTGTCACGCCCGGCGTCTCGCCGACGGTGAGGATGTCATAGCGCGACAGGACCTCGCGCTTCATCTCGTCGAGGAATTCCAGCAGCCGCGGCCCGTTGATGAAGTACTCGCCGCCCCACTGGTAGCGGGCGTCGCTTGTGACCGGCGCATCCGGCAGGCCAGGCGTCTTGGAGATCATGTTGATGACATCCATGCGGAAGCCATCGATGCCCTTATCCAGCCACCAGCGCATCAGGGCGTAGACCTCACCGCGCACGCGGGGGTTCTCCCAGTTGAGGTCGGCCTGCTTCTTGGAGAACAGGTGCAGGTAGTACTCGCCCGTGGCGGTGTCATACTGCCAGGTCGAGCCGCTGAAGAAGGAGCGCCAGTTGTTCGGCTCGCGGCCGCCCTTGCCCGGCCGCCAGACGTAGTAATCGCGGTACGGGTTGTCGCGGGACTGGCGGGCGGCGATGAACCAGGGATGCTCGTCCGACGTGTGGTTGACAACCAGGTCCATCACCAGCTTGATGCCGCGTCGGTGCATCTCGGCCAGCAACTCCTCCCAGTCGGCCAGCGTGCCGAACTCGGCCATGATGGCGCGGTAGTCGCTGATATCGTAACCGTTGTCGTCGTTGGGCGACTGGTAGACCGGCGACAACCATATGACATCGACACCCAATTCCTTGAGATAGTCGAGTTTTTGAATGATGCCGCGCAGGTCGCCGACCCCATCCCCGTTGCTATCGCAAAAGCTGCGCGGGTAAATCTGGTAGACGACCGCCTCTTTCCACCATGCCTTCTTCATTTCGGTATCTCCCTCAAAAGGCCAGCCGCTGGCCGGTCGCGAACACCGCCCTTTGCGCCGCCGTCGGGTCAAGCGGGGGCGCGTAGAAGCTGGGCAGGTGGGCGGATGCCACCGGGCGGAGGCGGATATCGCTCACGGTACAGCCCGTGGTCGCTGTACCAGCCAGGCCAGCGTCGCGCCGGTTGCCAGGGAGCCGAGGGCGCCGAGGGTCCCACCGACGACAATCATCTCGCCTGGCGAGCTAACAGGGTGCGCGCTCAGCCAAAGCAGGCTCATGAGACTGAGCGCCGAGGCCGCGACCCACACCCCTGCCCCCTGATAGCGCCGCCGCAGTAGCCACGCCTGCGGCAGGCCCACCACGACCCCGATGGCGGCGAACAGGACAGGCTCCCTCCCCACCAGCCAGAGGCCACTCACTGCAACCAGGCACAATATAGCGAGCAGGAAGCCCGCGATGGTTGCCAGCGCCCAGCGCCAGGCAGCCGGTAGGTACGCCCGCATCACCGGCCACTGGGCCAGGCCGACGCCGACGCCGAGGCCCACCAGTCCGGTGTAGAGCAAGATACGGTCCTCGTTCAATCCCCCCACCGACTGAGGGCAAGGAGGAGCGCGACACCGAGGGTCAGACCCGCTACCCACCCTGCAAGTGTCGCGAGGGTCCACGATACCAACACGCGCCATAATCCGGTCGAAGTGTCTACATGCAGCATCTCTGCCATCCCCCTATTGGTGCTGGAGTGTCCTGGCGTTATCTATGCTGAGTCTGGCATGGGGGTGTTGGTAGGCGGGCGTTCTAGCTGGAGGGGCGGGTCGGCGTCGAGGACCTCGCCCAGGCAGGCAATTAGGGGGCCACCCAGGCGCATAGATTCCACCCTGTCTGGCTGGCGCATCGCGGTTGACTACTGACACTATACACGATGCCGCCCCACAGGTCAATGCGCCTCGGCGCCCCGTGTTGGTTGAGCGCCAGTCGGGACTATGCTGAGAAGAATTCGTCCAGCGCGTCCTGGTCGTCGGTGAAGCCCCAACCCTCCACGACCTGCCCCTGGTCATTGACGCGCATGATGTGCGCCCCGCGCAGGTCCAGGGCCTTGCCCTTGCGCTCGCCTTGCACCCTGAACGCGGTGACAACATAGGCCCCATTGACCATCACGCTGTCGAGGGTGAAGTCCCAGCGCGTCAGCGGCGCCATACGCGAGGGCATCAGGTTCGTGTACTCGTCGAAGCCGTGGTAGTCGCCCGACACTGGATTGTGGCCGGGCACGTGCCACACTATGTCGGGAGCGATGTTGCGTCGCTCGCTCTCGTCGCCCTCATACATCCGCCGTACTACGGCGATGTTGCGTCGATCTTGTTCGTTCATGGCTCAACCTCCGGTTGTGGTATCTGGCGAACGCGGGGAATGACGCCAGGTTGGTGGTATAATGGAGACGCGATCGCCGCGCCCTCAGATGCCTCTCTGCCCCGCTACCTCTAGCAAGGATGACCCAGCTGCGCCACTTTCTCCGCCGCATCACAACTCACGTTTCACGTTTCACGCTGCGCTTGCAGGCCCCCGCTCCACACCCTACAGCCCCCCACGCCCACGTGACCGTCGGGACGGAGGTCATCGCTCCCCACCCCGAACGCTTCGGTGTCAATGTCATGATCGACGGCTACCATCCCGCGCAGCCCAAGACGCGCCTGCTCAATACCTGGCTCGCCGACGGCGGCATGGAGCCTGTCATCCTGCGCTACAAGGGCACGGCCACCGGCGGCAGCGCCGACAGCATCGAGAACGCCGGCGCGCCGCTGGTCCCCTACGACGAGCGCGGTGACTTCGAGAACGCCGACGGCCTCACCACCTCCGTGGGCGGCAAGATTGGCGACGGCTTCTTCGACGGCGCGGACGTGCGCGTGTACCGCGTCGAGGGCGGGCAGGCGCGGCTCCTCCGCACCGCGCGTGTCGTCCGTTATCTGGCAAGCGAGGCATCGGGCCACCGCATCATCCTCGACGCGCCGGGGCCGCCCATCCAGGCGGGCGACCTCTACTTCCTGTCGCTGACCGTCGCCGATGCGCCTATGGCGACCGTCGCCCCCGAACGCCGCCCCGCCCACGCCGCCGCTGACCCGTGGCGCGTCTATCCTCCCTCGGCTGAGGGGCGCGTCCACCTGCGCCGCGATCTGGACCGCCCTGCGCCGGCCGACGACAGCCGCGCCAGCCTGCGCATCACCCTCGACGAGGCGGGCGAAGGCGGCATCCAGCAGTGGGTATCCCTCGCCCCACCCGGCTCAGACCGCAATACCCTCACTCCCGGCGCTGCCTACGCGGTGAGCGCCTGGCTGCGCCAGGAGGGCATCGCCAGCGGCCAGGCGCGGCTGTCGCTGCATGTGTGGGGCAGCCGGGTCGAGCAGCGTGTCGCAGTGACGGACGAGTGGGCACAGTACACCTGGCGTTTCAAGGCCCCGCGCGCCGTTCAGCGCCGCTCGGCCGCCCTGTGCATCACTTTCGCGGGGCCGGGTCACCTGTGGGTCGATAATGTGCGGCTGGTCGACGCCGACCGCCCGCCGGGCGCGCTGCGCCCTGAAGCGATTCAAGGTCTCAAGGACTACCGCCCCGGTGCGTTGCGCATCTGGAGCAGCCAGACCAATCTCACCTGGGGCACAACCCTGGATAACTGGCTTGCGCCAGAGGGCCTGGGCCTGCGCCAGTGGAGTCCCAACACGGGCGTCATGCCCAGCCCCTTGTTCAATCTGCCCACCGCCCTGGCCGTGGCGCGGGACGTGGGCGCGACGCCCTGGCTCATCGTCGGCGGCTCGCTCGACGAGACGGAGTGGGCGGGGCTGCTAGAGTACCTGGCGGGGCCGCCCGACTCTCCCTACGGTGCGCGCCGCGCTGCCCAGGGCCAGACCCGCCCGTGGACCGACGAGTTCGACCGCCTCCACATCGAGTACGGCAATGAGATGTGGAACGGCTTGTTCGGACCGTGGGTCTACCCCAGCGGCGCGGAGTACGGCGCGTTCGCCGAGCGCTTCTTCGGCGTCCTGCGCGCCAGCCCCTACTACCCCGCCGTCGCCGACAGGCTCGACTTTGTGCTGAACGGCCGCCGCCGTGTCTTTGGCCTGGCCAGCTTCGGGGCCAGGGCTCGCCGCGCCGTGTCCTTCACGCCTACCATTGGTGTGCAGAGCTACACCATCGGCCTGGGCTTCGAGCGCGTCCACGCTCGCACCCAGGAGGAACGCTTCCAGGTGGCGCTGCTGTCAGGGCCCTGGTTGCGCCACTACTTCGAGCAGCACCTGGCGACACAGCGGCTGCTAACCAAGATGGGCTATCCGCACCGCCTGGCCGTCTTCGAGGGCGGCCCCGACTTCGGTCTGCCCGCCCCCGATAGACCGACCACGGACGAGCAGGAACACCTGCGGAAGTCCCTCGCCACCGCCGTCAGCACCCTCGATACTTTCCTCTACAACTCGTCGCAGGGCCTCGGCCCCCAGGCGTTCAGCTTCTTCGGTGTTGGCCCGCGCTGGGCCAGCCACGCCAGGTGGGGCAAGGACTTTCGTCCCCACCTGCCCTGGCTCGCCTTGCAGCTGCGCAACCGCCTCGCCAGCGGCCCGATGGTGGCGACGACCGTGATGGGCGCAGCAACCATCGACCTGCCTGCCGTCCACACGGCGGCCTGGGAAGTGCCAGCCCGGCCCAACGTGGACCTGGTTGCCGCCTACGCCTTCCGCGATGGCGGTCGTCACGCCGTCTTCGTCCTGTCGCGGGACCTGACGCGGGTGACGCCGGTGACGCTCCACCTGCCCACTCGGCCTGCGACGGTCACATTGTACAGCCTGGCGGGCGACCCGCGCGCCACCAACATTGAGCGGCTGACCATCGACCTTGAGGGGCGCCGCCTGCCCCAGGCAGGGCAGGCCATCGACTTCGACCTGCCGCCGGCCGCTATCTACCTGTTCGTCACCCAGGCAGACGGTCAGTAGCTGCCCAAGTTTGCACCCGACACCCCGATGTGCTATAATAACGAGCCAGTGAAATCAGGTAAAACGCGCCTGACCCCCCTATTCGGTTCTGTGAAGGAGGCATGGGTGTCGCTTAGTAAGAGCGAGAAGGATGTGATCATCCAGGAGTACCACATTCACGATAACGACACCGGCTCGCCCGAAGTCCAGGTCGCGCTGTTGACGACCCGTATCAACCAGCTTGTCGAGCATCTCAAGACCCACAAACATGACCACGCCTCGCGTCGCGGTCTGCTCAAGCTCGTTGGCCAGCGCCGCCGCCACCTTGCCTATCTAAGCAAGAAGGACAACGCGCGCTATCGTGAGGTTGTGCAGCGCCTGGGCCTCCGCAAGTAGGTATGTCGTTTGCATGATGTAGCATAGACGAGTAGAGCCGCGCGCTGCCGCCGGCCTACTCGTTTTGCGTTTTAACAAACGGGCGTGGAAGCGCAGGAATTGGAGAGTGGGCCGTACCACCCAGTCCGACCCAGTCTCCAGCTCCTGACCTCCTGCGCCTGACGGGGTGAGACCCTCACCCCCAGCGGGCGGTATCTGAGCCGCCATCGCAGAGGAAAGGACAGCCAGTAGTATGACCGCGATAACCCAGGATTATAGCATTGATGTCAGCCAGGGCGAACACGGCCAGGTCACGTATTCAACCGAAGTCGGCGACAAGACCATCCATATCAGCAGCGGCAAGCTAGCCGGGCAGGCGGGCGGGGCCGTGACGGTGCGCGTCGGCGACACCCTGGTTCTTGTGACCGCCACCGGCTCGCGCGAGCCGCGCGAGGGCATCGACTTCTTCCCCCTGACCGTTGACTATGAGGAGCGCCTGTACGCCGCGGGCAAGATTCCCGGCAGCTTCTTCCGCCGCGAAGGCCGACCCACCGAGGGCGCCATCCTTACCAGCCGCCTGGTTGACCGCCCGCTGCGTCCCCTGTTCCCCAAGGGCT